>NZ_DAOSET010000015.1:0-2330 GCF_035363275.1 Methanoculleus sp.
CGGCGTTTCCACGCGCATGGGGGCAGGTTGCGTCCGGAAACGGGTGCAGAGGCGTATGCGCTCGCGGCGCCGCACGGCCCTGTCCTCCGGCGGTATTCTTCAGCAGGCGCGATCCCCGGCCGCCGCAGAACCGGCATTCGATCGTTCGGATCGACTTCTCCGATGGTTGATCTACTCCGGAGGTAAATGGAAAGTTATTTATTTTGATAAAAAGTAAACTGGAATGATTTACGGGCCGGCGAGCGCCCTCCAGGCGCCCGAAGGGAGCCTGGGATGATTTCATGACACGAACGGCGAATCTGTTCCTGGTAATCCTGATACTGGCGGTCGCGCTGCTGCCGGTATCGGTGACGGCGGAGGCGGGGACCACCGAGCTGCGTATCGTGAGGTACGCGAGCGACAACCGGACCGTCCTCGACGAGACGACCGTCGACTATCTCTGGATGCAGGAGAATCTCCCCGTCTACGGCGACGGGCGGACTCACTACTACCACCAGGGGCCGGTGCTCGAGGAGCACTGGAACAATGCCCATCCTGACGGGGAGTATGACCCCTGGGATTCGGCCGAGGACGTGCTGGGAAGCATCCTTCAGAAAGGGGATCTCGGAGCCGTGATGGGGACTGCGGTCACCGACCTCTGCGGCCTTATCGGGGGAGCGAAGCCCGGGGACATGATTGCGGTTAAGTGCCGGGACGGGTGGAGGAAGACCTTCCCCTACGAGTACTACTACCATCCCGACCCGCGACAGGGCCCTATGGTGATCACCTGGTTCAACGGGGACGAGGCGCCCGGCGACAGGCAGGGGGTCGGGTACCCGGATACCTGTTATACGTCGGGTATGCGCATGATCTTCTTTGCCGACAACTCCACGAACTCCTGGGGCTGGCACGTCTTCGGGAACACCGACATGAAGGAGTGCTGGGCCGAGGAGTACTGGAACTACGGGGCGCAGTACCCGTCGGCGGTCGGGGCTTCGGGGAAGTGGGTCAGCGAGATAGGCATCTACACGAACCAGCCGCCTCCGGCTCCCGTCGCCGGCTTTGAGGCGAACGCGACGGCCGACCGGATACCGCTCGCCGTCAAGTTCAACGATACCTCCACCGCCCACCCGGGCGTCTGGGCCTGGGACTTCGGCGACGGAGTTACCTCGACCGAGAAAAATCCGGAGCACGTCTACACAAAGCCCGGCACCTACACGGTCAGGCTTGCGGTCAAAAATATCGCCGGGTCCGCGAGCGAGACGAAGACCGGTTACATCACCGTCCGAGAAGCGGTGATCCCGGCCGCTGATTTTACCGTAAACGCGACGTCCGGTGAGGCGCCGTTTGCCGCCGGGTTTACCGACGCCTCCTCGGGAAAGCCGACGGCGTGGGTGTGGGAGTTCGGCGACGGGACGGTCTCGACCGAACCGGACCCGGTCCACATCTACGAGGTTCCGGGGACCTACACGGTGAAACTCGCGGTGGAGAACTCGAAGGGGTCGACGACCGCCACCCGCGACGTCACCGCGGAGGTGCCGGTGCCCGCGCCGCCGATCGTGTCGTTTGCGGTCGATGCGATGTCCGGTGAGGCGCCGTTTGCGGTTGCGTTCACCGATACGTCGCTGAAGTCGCCGACGGCGTGGGCCTGGGATTTCGGGGATGGCAACACGTCGAACGAGCAGAACCCGGCCCACGTCTATGCGTCGCCCGGGGTCTATACGGTCGCGCTCACGGCAACGAACGATCTCGGCACCGGCAACGTGACAAAACCCCAGTTCATCGCGGCAACCGAGAACGGGAAGGCGATCATCTTCCGCGGGAATGTGCCCCTCGAAAGGGGGATGTTCTCGGTCACGGCGCCGTCCGGGAAGACCTACACCCCGGATAAGTGCACCCTGATGGGTGTGCTGGACGCCGCGGCGAAGATGCGGGGGTTCACCTACGTGATCGGGGACAAGAAGTACCTGGAGAGCAAGCTTCTCTTCCTCGACGGGGTGAACGAGTTCCTGCTCGAGAAATCGGCCGGGAAGACCTGGGTCTGCTTTCATAACGGCGAGCTGCTCGACGACTACGGCAGGCCTTCGACCGACGCCTTCAACCGGCGGCCGGTCGCGGACGGAGACAGGGTGCTCTTCTGCTACGGGGACTTCTTCACCTTTAGCTCGGGGAGGATGGAGGTCAAAGGAGGGGGTGTGAATCCGGACGATGCGTGGGCGGTTGTCGATATCACGATCGGCACCGCGGGTTCCGCGGCTGCTGCGGCCCCGGCCGGGAACGCAAGCGCACCTGCCGCGGTGCAACAGTCGCCCCCGGCTGTCTGGCTCCCGTTCCTTGCGATCGGGCTCCTG
>NZ_DAOSET010000015.1:2430-50119 GCF_035363275.1 Methanoculleus sp.
GGTGCAACAGTCGCCCCCGGCTGTCTGGCTCCCGTTCCTTGCGATCGGGCTCCTGCTGGTGCTGAGAAGGATCTGATCTTCTCTTTTTATCCGGAGAGCGTAACCTTGAAGAGTGAACCGGGGCCGGGCGCACTCTCTTCACTATCAATCCCGGCTTGTTTGAGGATGCCAATCTGTCTTCCTGTGCGGTTCTTCCCGCTGCACATCAAGAACGAGTTCTATTGCTTCTTTGGTGTTGGCAAGCGCTTCACCCTGGCCGGTCGCTCCCGGGATCTCAATGCACCGAACGGTGAACCCCCCCTCTTCTTGTGGTTCGAGCACTGCCGCATATTTCATGATTGTATCGTCGATCGCGCAGATTATACACGTTTTTTTGGTGGTTGTTTGAGCAGTTCGACGAGCAGCGATCGGGATGAACAGTGTTCCACCGGCTGTGCCTGCGGCGTATCATTTCATCGGGGCGTTAATGCAGTCGAAACCGGAAACAATATGTGAACAATCATAATTTCAACTAAATACATTTAACTTAAAGGGATTATTTTTAGAAAATATTATACATGGCCGCACCCCATAGCAAAACACCGGTTGCTATGAAGCTGATTACCGTTGCAGGGCCTCCGTCCTCGGGGAAAACCTCCGTCATCCTCAAAACCATCGCAGCCCTCGGGCTACCCGAAGGGAGCGTGGGGGTCGTGAAGTTCGACTCGCTCACCTCCTTCGATCACCAGCGCTATGACGAACAGCAGATACCCAATCAGACCGCTTTTGCCGGAAAGATCTGTCCGGATCACTTTTTCGTCAGCAATGTCGAAGGGGCGGTAGAATGGGGTATGAAGAAAGGGCTGTCGGTTCTTATTACGGAGAGTGCAGGCCTCTGCAACCGGTGTTCGCCGTACGTGAACGCCATCCTGTCGGTATGTGTCATCGACAATCTCTCCGGCGTCAACACGCCGAGAAAGATCGGCCCGATGCTGAAGTATGCCGATATCGTCGTCGTCACCAAGGGAGATATCGTCTCCCAGGCAGAACGCGAGGTCTTTGCCTTCAATATCCGTGAGGTCAATGCATCGGCGACCGTTCTCTTCGTCAACGGGATCACCGGCCAGGGAGCGTTTCTGCTTGCCCGCTACTGGCAGGATGCCCTTGATATCCGGACGCTTCGCGACCGCAAACTCAGGTTCACCATGCCTGCCGCCATCTGTTCGTACTGCACCGGCGAGACCCTTATCGGAGAGATGTACCAGATGGGGATGGTCAAAAGAATGGAGTTTGACGACGTATGAGCGCCCTTGACTATGTTGCCGAGGTCTCCGCCGTTCCAATCGGTGATATCCTCCGCCGCTACCCCCTTGCGGCCGATTACCTCGCCAACATACGGCTGAGCGGAGTCGATGAAACCAAGACGCTTCCTGAGATCCTGGAGGATGTCGATGAGGATATGCTTGAAGAGTTCGGGCTCGATCGCGAGGAGGTCATATTCCACTTCTGTGCATTTATTGAGGCATTTTCCCGGGTTAAGAGACCCGATGAGGCAATCTCCTCCATCACGATTCTCGGCGGACGGAATAAGACGGGAAGACCCGAGATGGTCGAGCTGACGATAACACCCGGCGAGGTCGTGAGCATCGTCGGTCCTACCGGCTCGGGGAAGAGCAGGCTGCTTGAGGACATCGAGTGCCTCGCCCAGCGCGATACGCCGACCGCACGGCAGATCCTCATCAACGGTTCGGTTCCCGATGCCGACAAGAGATTTGTCGCCGGAGGAAAACTGGTAGCCCAGCTCTCGCAGAACATGAACTTCGTCATGGACCTGACCGTGCAGGAATTTCTGGAGATGCACGCAAAAAGCCGGATGATCGCCGGGTCCGCCGCGGTCGTGGAGAAGTGTTTTGCGGTTGCCAACTCCCTCGCCGGTGAGAAGTTCACGCTCGATACGAAGGTCACCCAGCTCTCCGGCGGGCAGTCGCGGTCGCTGATGATTGCCGATACCGCTCTTCTGGGTTCATCCCCGATCATCCTCATCGACGAGCTGGAGAATGCAGGAATCGACCGGCGGGAAGCGGTCAAGCTCCTCGTCGGCAACGAGAAGATCGTCCTCATGTCGACGCACGACCCGCTCCTCGCCCTCCGTGCCGACAAGCGGATCGTCATCAGAAACGGCGGGATTACAAAAGTGATCGAAACGACCGCAGAAGAAGAAGAGACGCTTCATAAGATCGAGGCGATCGATTCCGTCCTCCTCGATATCCGCAATCAGCTCCGGGGAGGAGGAATTGTTGCAAAAGAGAGTATTCCGGAATTCCAGGAGATATGACGTATGTGGGAGTTATACGACGCATTGATCGAGCAGATCCCGGACGATATCGTCGTCGACGACATCGTCGTCGGGGGGGAGATGACGTATGTCGGGGCAAACGGCAACATCGGTCTTGCAGCATACCGGGGTTATGTCCAGCGTGCCCCGATGATGACCGAGAACAGGATTGGAAAGTCGTTAAAAGAGGTGGCCGGGTGCGTGAAGTCCTGGAACCTGCTGGAGGCATCCATCGGCCACTCGGCGATCGACGCGTGGTACAATCACCCGGATGTTGCGAGGTGTGCAGGGATAGAGATTCCGGAAAAGAAGCGGGTTGAGGAGCGGCTGAAAGACCCGTTCATCAAGTCCCAGAACCTTGTGAAGGGGAAGAAGGTCTGTGTCGTCGGCCATTTTCCGTTCCTCGAGAAACTGATTGCCCCGGTCTGTGACCTGAGTATCATTGAATGGGACCCGGAAGACGGGGATTATCCGTACTCCGCCTGCGAATATCTGCTGCCGGAATGCGATTATGCGTTCCTGACCTGTGCCGCCATCGGCGACAAGAGCATGCCGCGGCTTCTCGAACTCTCGGAGAATGCAGAAGGGGTGACGATCGTCGGTCCGGGAACTCCTCTTTCTTCGGTCTTCTTCGATTACGGCGTGACCGATCTATCCGGTTTCGTCGTGACCGATGTTGCGCTTGCCAGACGGATCGTCGCAGGGGCGGAGAGCCAGAGGATCTTCGGAGCGGGAATGAAGGTGCAGTATCTTCGCCCTGAGGTTTAAGGGAGACTGCGGCGTATCGTTCATGAACGTGCCGTTCTTTCACAATCGCCACGCGAACGGTTTTTGTTGAGATCCCGCTCGCCTCTTTTTGAGAAGACTTGAGCTCCTCTGGGGTTGCAACCCTCCGTGTCCGGCAACCGGCAAGCGCGTATCGAAGGTTGCGGCCCCTATTCAGGACGACTTCCAAAAGGACGTTGCGTTTATGCTGCCGCGGCGCTGAATCAGCATCCGACGATTCCAATCCTGGAACCGCTTGCCCAAACTGTCCTGCTCCAGACTCCGGCCGGCAGGGCTACAGATGAAAGACTGAGAGGAGGAAGTTAACGTAGTACCGTACCTGGAGGTTAGGCCTGCAGAAGCCCGTCACGAGGTCGACCGGAAACTTCCTCCCCGGATGGGCAAGCCGGAGGGTTCGAAAATGAAGAGCGGTTGCCGGAGACCGGTTCTCCCCCGTCTCGACCGCTCAGGACTGTTCACGCGGTATTTCCGCGAATCTCCATACCTTAAGTCTGCGTGTATGAGGTGTCCCGCCGATGCGCGGGTGGTCGTCGAGGCGGCGATCGGCGCCGCCCCCGGCTGTCTGGCTCCCTTTCTTCGCGGTCGGGATCTTCCTGGCGCTGAGAAGGGCCTGTTCTCCTTTTCTATCCGGGACACGGCACCTGTCCGCTCCCGTGCCGCATGCCCGGCGGTCGACTCCCGGCCGGCGGGCGAAACACCGGTCCGGAGCGTCGGTGTTCGTTGATTCCGCTGGACTCTCTCGCGGCAACGCCGCTCTCGCGGGGCGCCCGCGCGCGCCGGGACCTCCGGTGCCCGGCTCCGCCGCTCTTGCGGGCGGCAACGGCTTTTTTCCCTATTTTTGCCGTGGATTCGACCCGCCCGTCGATGTCCCGCGGGGTCTTCCGCCCCCCCGGCGGTGCGGGGCTGTTTTCGGTCTTGAGCGGATCGCGGGATCGCCGGGGAGTTGCGCAACCGCGAAGGCGAAAACGGTGAACCGGAGAGTACGTGTACCATCACGGATCCGGCGCCCCGGTATCTCGTTCCGGGTGCTGTGCAGAACCCTTATCACATCTCACGTGGCATAAACGAAAAATATTTAACAAAAGGCTTAAGTTCAGGTAATGTGATTGATCTCTTGTCAAGCCGGCCTGCTGGTCAGCTGTAAGGATCGGCTTGCGGGAGTAACCATGAAACGAGATGTCTTCCCAAAAGTGAGGGCGATCCCGGCAGCCTGCTGCCTGATCATCGCCTTAGTGTTCCTCGCGGCGCCGGCAACGGCGACGACCACACAGGTGAGCGTAACGAAGTATTGCGACAACAACTACTCGACTGCCGAGGATGCGGAGACCCTGACCCTCGCGCAGCTCCAGGGATTGTCGGCAATCTACAGCAACGGCCTGCTGTATATGCAGGGCGGGATCTTTGATAACACAACCGACGTGTGGACGTATACCAGCGGCAGTATGGCCTGCTTTGGCGAGCAGAACGGCACCTACGTCCGCAACATTACCGACCGGGTCGGCGGGATGAGCGTGGGCGACGAAATCAAGGTTGCGGCATCCGACGGCTATGGGATGTACTTTAATTACACCAACGTCTACGCGCCGAACAGCAGCCAGGGCGAGATGATCCTTTCCTGGCAGAACGAGACGCATACCGTCCCCGATTACGCGGACGGGATAAGGCTCTTCTTTTACACGCCGAGCGACCTGAACTTTACCAATGCGGACATGCGCGATTCGATGGCATCGTGGTATTGGGTCATTGTTAAGGACAAGTATAATCCGAGTGATCTTTATCCCTCGGCAAAGGGCCTCTCGGTGAAGTCCATCAGCGACCTTAAGATCTACCCGCCGCACCGGTATGACTTCAACACCACCGGCGACACGACCAGATACGCCTACGCGGGCGGTGTGACCGGCCTGCCGAGCAGTGCCACCGATCCGAGCACGCCGTTCACCAGCACATCGGCAATCGCTGACGATGACGGCACATCATACTCGACCAATAGTGGGGCTGGTTACTACGCCGCCCATCGCTTCGTCTTCAATGTCTCTGAGAATATAGACAATATAGAGAAGCTTGCTGTAACATGGGCTGGCGCCGGCACTGGTAGTACTAATGGAGTTGATCTCTACATCTGGAATGGCAGCGGATATAGTTCGTTGGACGAAACTACTCTCGGTGTAAAAGATACACTCACAGGAGCCATTACCTCTGGCATAAGCAATTATGTCGTCGATGGTAATGTAACGGTGCTCGTGAAGCAGAAGAGTGTAACGGATGGAGATGATTCAACTCTTGCAACCGACTATGTGAAACTCGTGGTGACGCATCACAACACGAATTCCAAGTATACTCTCTAGTCAACCAACTCTAACCATTTTTCCAATTATAGGTGATATAATGAAAGCATACCTACCTCTTGCCATTGTACTTGGTTTGCTCTGTATTGTGTTCCCAGTATCGGCGACGATCCCGGCGACCCTCTACGTCAGCAACGATGCCAACATAACAGATTATACAACTATTCAGTCGGCAGTCGACGCCGCTTCGTCCGGCGATACAATCTACGTCCTGCCCGGGACATATTCGCGGTTTGAGGTTGGGAAACCACACCTGACCATTCAGGCCCTTCCAGGTGACGAATTGGTTATCCTGGATTGTAATGGGGGCGAAGGTCCCAGGGTGCCGTCTGACAGCAGTCAAGATGCCACAGGGACGATCCTTGACGGGTTCACCTTCGTCAACCCGGGTAGTGTTATTAAGTTAGGAAATTATGGTCCTGCATCGGATTCGATTATCCGGAACTGTATGATAATTGGAATGACGGATCGGATGTCGCCGAAAGGTTCCAATATCACATTTGAGAACAATACGATTATAGATGCGATAGGAAATGAATTTGGAGCCCCTGCTTTTATCCTTCGACTGAGGGATGCGACAGACTGCAACATTATCAATAACACGTTCATCAACGTCACATCTACAGAGGGGATCATCACCCTCAGAGACACAACGACCACCAATAATACCATCGCCGGAAACACCTTCGACAGTACCTGCAACGGAAACGCCTTCTACTTCCGTGACGCTGGTGAGAACAACCGGATCCACCAAAACAACAACGTCTCCGGTGTCGCTCTCCACGCTGGCACCACCGCCCCGGTTAACATCTCCTGGAACACCACCGCCCCCGTCACCTACACCTACGACGGCGTCGAGCACACTGACTTCGTCGGCAACTTCTGGTCGAGCTACGCCGCGTCCGACGCCGACGGCGACGGCATCCTCGACACACCCCACGTCCTCCCGTCCGGTCTCGGCACCGACCACGCACCCTTAGCGGGAGCGTGGGAGGACGGGGTCATCGCCAGTCCGGCTCCCGAACCGAAGACCTGGTACGTCGGTGAGGGCGGGGACTACGCCGCCATCCAGGCGGCGGTCGACGCCGCCGCTGCGGGCGACACCATCGTCGTGAAGGACGGCGCCTACACCGAGAACGTGCTCGTCGACAGGGCCCTGACCCTCATGACCGAGAACGGCCCGGCGAGCGTCACCGTCACCGCCGCCGTGCCCGCGAAGCCGGTCTTCGACCTCAGGGCAGACGGCATCGCCGTCAGGGGCTTTACGACCCGCGGCCCGACCAACGAACACGTCGCCTCGATCGAGAGCGTCGGCTACGACGACTGCCTGATCATCGGCAACGACTGCGGCGGCGGGTGCTACAACGGCATCCACCTCGGCGGCAACGCCACTAACTGCACGATCACCGAGAACTCCTGCCACGGCAACACCAAGCGCGGCATCAGCCTCAGGGACGACGCCTGCGGCAACTTTGTCTACAACAACACCTGCACCGGCAACGCCGACCAGATCTGCGCGAAAGACAACGTCCACGACAACTACATCTGGGCCAACACCTTCGTCGGCAGCGTCCAGTGCCTCGGCGAAGACATCTGTCACTCGCCTGAGGAGGTCGCCTACACCTACAACGGTGTCGGGTACACCGGCTACGTCGGCAACTACTACAGCGGCTACACCGGCATCGACGCCGACGGCAACGGCATCGGCGACACCCCCGTGTTCATAGGCCACGACAAGTACACGAACACCGACCGCTACGACAACTACCCCATCATGGGTCCGTGGACGGGCCCGTGGCGGAACGGAACCATCGTCTTCGTCGAGCCCGCTCCGGCGACTCCATCCGACGTGACGATCACCTCCCCGGCCCCGGGCAGCACCCATGAGATCGGCCTTCCGGTTCAGTTCGCGGCAACCGCCGTCGGCGCCAACCTCACCTACACCTGGGAGACCGGCGACGGCGGCAACGCCACCGGTCAGGACGTCACCTACACCTACGGCAGGGCCGGCACCTACACCGTCAACCTGACGGTGAGCAACGAGCACGGGAGCTCCTCGGCAGAGATCGGTATTGTCATCACGAAACCGGAGCCGATCGTCTTCAACACCTCCGTCACGGTCTACGCCGACGAGCCGATCGTCGTCGACGGCGTCAGTTACGGCGGCAACACGTTCTTCAACATCCTCGCCGCCGCCGGCTACGTCTACACCTACGCCGACAGCGACGCGGGCTACAGCGACAGAAAACCGCTCCTGACCCTCACCATGGACGGCGTCACCTACCCGACCCGGAACTTCGGCGACGACTACAAGTGGAAGTTCTACGAGACCCTCGGGACCGGTGATGACAAGAAGTTCAAGAAAGCCTTGAACGGCTACATCACCGGATCCGGCGCCTACTACATCTGGTACGGCGACCTGAGCCAGTTCGGCTGGTGGGACCTCCCGTCGGTCGAGAACTCGACCTACGTCGTCGAACTCAACGTCACCCTCCTGCCGACCCGGCCCAGCGGGGATGGCACCCCGTCCGGCGTGACGATCATCTCCCCGTTATCGAACAGCAGTTATGCCGTCGGCGCCCCGGTGCACCTTGCGGCAACCGCGACCGGCGACAACCTCACCTACACCTGGGACCTCGGCAACGGCGATACCGTCACCGGGAAGACCACCGACTACACCTACACGACGGCCGGCAACTACACCATCACCCTGACCGTGGCAAACGATGTCGGCTCGGCCGAAGCATCGACCGGGATCACCATCGTCGACTCGGACCTTCCCTACATCGTCCTGTACCAGGGCACGGTCGATATCGTTGACGGCAGCACGATCATGGCCGCCATCTCCCCGCGCTCCGGGGGCTACACGCCCGGTGAGGATTACATCGAGATCCCGGCAACCAGCGTCGGCGGCATGCTGAACGCGAGCGGCTTCATCTTCGACCTCTGGAAGAGTTCGAAGCCGATCCCGACCTACTCGCTGACGGACATCACCACCCCCGAGGGGGTCTGCTACCCGAACGTCCAGAACGCGACGGCGGACCTTGCCTGGCGGTCCTTCGACGGCATGACCTCTGCCGCAACGAAGTACGACCCGAACGTCGTCCTCGCAAACGGCACCACCATCTACACGGTCTACGGCGACTACAACGTCGTCAACTCCGACCCGAGCGGCGCCCGGTACGTGATCGTCACCACGCTCAACATCGTTGACTCCGAACCCGCGGACGCACCGGTCGCCGGCTTTGATGCGAGCACCACGTCCGGCGACGCCCCGCTCGCGGTGCAGTTCACCGATCGGTCGACCAACACCCCGACCTCCTGGTCCTGGACCTTCGGCGACGGTGCGTCCTCCGCCGAACAGGACCCGGAGCACGTCTACACCGCTCCCGGCACCTACACCGTGGCCCTCACGGTCGCGAACGCCGCCGGGAACGACAGCGTGGCGAAGACCATCGCCGTGACCGAGGCCGCCGAAGGGGAGACGGACACCATCGTCCTCCAGCGGGGCTGGAACTTCGTCTCGACCCCGAAGCGCCTCGCCGACGGTGCGAACACCTATGCGATCTTCAATGACGTCGACACCGCCGCCCACACGATCCTGCTCTACGACGGGCTCGAGTACGACTGGAAAATGATGGGTCCGGCCGACACCTTCCGGCCGCTCGACGCGGTCTGGATCTACGCGAACGGAACCTACGAGATCCCGCTCGCCTTCGCCTCCGGCGCCCCCGACCTCCCGCCCACGAAGGACCTCGGCAAGGGCTGGAACGCGATCGGGTTCTCCGGCACCGAACCCCTGTCCGCGGCAACCTCCCTGCTGTCGCTCGGCGACCGCTGGGCCACCCTGATCGGCTACGACGCGGTCGACCAGCGGTACGAGGCCGGGATCATCCGGACCTCGGCAAGTGAGACACGGCGGATGCAGCCCACGCAGGGCTACTGGATCTACATGACCCGGCCGGACACCCTCGCCGCCATCAGCGGATAGAGCGTTGAGATTGGGTACGTGCACGGTCCTCTCCGGCCGGGGGAGGCACCCCCTCCCCCCCTGCACGTCCGCCCCGGAAAGAAAGATCGGGTTTTATGTTTTTCGTCGATCTGCTTCGTGACCGGCAACGCCCGCAGTGGCTTTTGTTGAGCGAAACGCCGATCGTGGACGACTGAAACCCGTTATAGCCGCCCGGAGGTCCGCGCGTACCGGGAGCCCCGGCGTCCGGCGTTCTCCGGTGGGTGCGGGACCGTTTTCGGTTTAGAGCGGGTCCGCGGGATCGGAGGGGAGTTGCGCAACCACGAAGGCGAAAACAGCGATCGGGGAACACGTGCACCATCACGGATCCGGCGCCCCGGTTTCCCTGTTCCGGGTGCCGTGCATAACCCTTATCGTATATCATGTGCCGTAAACGAAAAATATTTAACACAATGCTTAAGTTTAGGACATGTAATTGATCTCTAACCAGGCCGGCCTGCCGTAGGGCCCGGCTTCCGGGAGTTATTGCATGAGACGCGACGTATTCCCAAAAGCGAGGGCGATTTCCGGCAGCCTGCTGCCCGGCCATCGTCCTGGTGCTCCTTGCGGCAGCGACGGTCGAGGTAACGGCGACGAGGCGCTATGGCGACCGCGGTGAGCCGTCACCTCGCTGACTCCCGACCTTCTGGTTCTTCATTCAGGTGATATGATGAAAAACAGCTACTTGCATCCGGCCATGCTACCTGGCCTGCTCGCCCGGGACGGACACGCCCGCTGCCATCGGCGGAAAGAGGCGGGGAGGATGGGAATACGACCGGGTATCACAGTGCTCCTCCTCCTCGGCCTCGTCGCCGGTGCGGCGGCGGCCGGGGGCACCCCTGCGATACCCCAGGAGCTCTACGGGGGCGTGATGATTGGCGGCTCCCCCGCACCCGCCGGGACCGTGATCACGGCGACGATCGGGGGTACCGAGTACGGCTCGGTGGAGGTGGTGGAAGCCGGAAGATACGGCGATCCCGATCCGTCCAAAACGAGCCGGCTGCTCGTGAAGACAACTGAAGACCGGGCGGGAGAGACGATCACGTTCTACGTCGACGGGGTCGCCGCCCAGGAGACCGTGGTATTCACGCCCGCGGTAGTGACGGTCCTTGACCTGAGCGTCGCGGGGAGCAGCGGCACCGGCAGCGATACCGACATCGACACTTCAGGCAGTGGCGGCAGCAGCACCGGGACCCGGTACACGCCGACCGCCACCGCGGTGCAGACCCCCGGGCAGGCCTCCCTTGCCACGTCTGCGGCCGGCACCGTGACTGTCAGGACCGCTGACGGGACCGGCGCCGTGACGATCCGGGAGGGCACCGCCGCCCTTGACGCCGACGGCAACCCGCTCGGCGAGGTGACCTGCAGCAAGGTCGCTGCAGCCGAAGTCCCGGCAGCGCCGCCGGGAACGACGGTTGCCGTCGCCCTCGACTGCGGCCCTGCAGGGGCCACGTTCGACCCGCCGGCCGTCCTCACCTACACCCTCTCCGCGGAAGAGTGGGCAGGGATCGGCGACGGCGCGACGCTCTCGGTGATGTGGTACAACCCCGCCTCGAAGGCATGGCAGGAGATTGCCGCAACCGTGGACCCCGCCACGCGGACGATCACCGCAGAGGTCGGGCACTTCAGCATCTATGCCCTGGCCTGGACCGTCCCGGAGACGACGGCGGCACCGGAACCGCAGCAGACCGTTTCGCCCGGGGAACCGTCCTGGCCGCTCGCCGGTATCGGGGCGGTGCTCCTGATCGGCGCCGTCATCGGAGGCCTTGTGTATCTCAGAGGGAAGCAATGATGCCCCTCTTTTTGTATTTTTCCGGGTTGCGCGGTCCCGGTCGCCGCGACCGGACGGATCTACCGGGGCAGGATCTCCGCACGAACGTAGGACCATCGAAAACCCGGAGAAAAATCGAAAACGCGAGTTGAATCCCATGAAACAATCAAGACAGGTAATTATCACGCTCATGGTGTTGCTGCTGGCCGCCGCCGTGCTCTCGGCGCCGGTAGCGGCGGCAAACTACAACACCACCGAACTCCGTATCGCAAAGTATGCAAACGACAAATTGACCGTTCTGAACGAGACGACCGTCGACTACCACTGGCTGGAGGCAAACCTCCCGATCCAGGGAGACGGCGTCACCCGCTACTACCACCAGGGCCCGGTCTTCGAAGGGGAGTGGGAGAAGGTCCACCCCGATGAAGCGTACGACGGCTGGAACCCGGGCGAGGACGTCCGGATGAGCGTCCTCTACAAGGCGGACTTCGGAGCGGTCATGGGGACCGACCTCCGGGACATCTGCAACTACATCGGCGGCGCCGGAGAAGGAGACGCGATCAATATACGCAGCAGCGACGGTTTTTCAAAGAACTACCCGTATTCGATAATCTACGACCCCGACCCGCGCCAGGGTCCGGCCGTCCTCTGCTGGTACAGCGGCAACGGCTCCGGCCCCGATACGCAGGAAGGGATGGAACAGGGCCAGGGCTATCCGGATACCGGGTACATGGCCGGCATGCGGATGATCTTCTTCGCCGACACCTCCTCAAACCCCTGGGGCTGGCATGTCTTCGGCAACAACGACATGAAAGAGTGCTGGGATGAAAAATACTGGTGCTACGGCGGCGACTACCCCTCGACTGCCGGAGCCTCCCCCAAGTGGGTCAGCCAGGTCAGGGTTTACAGCCAGGACGATCCCGAACCCCCGGTTGCAAACTTCACCGCGAACGTGACGAGCGGTACGGTGCCCTTTGCCGTCACGTTCAACGACACCTCCATGCCCGTCGCGACCGCGTGGGAATGGGACTTCGGCGACGGCATTACCTCGACCGAGAAAAACCCGGTCCACACCTACACGGAACCCGGCACCTACACCGTCACCCTCACCGCCACGAACAAGGCCGGGAGCGACACAAAGGAGATGAGCGGGATTGAGGCGGCCGCGTCCGGAGGAGACGGCGACGACGCCGCCGAACTCCGCATCGTGAAGTATGCAAACGACGGAATAACCATCCTGAACCAAAAGACGGTCGACCGCAGCTGGCTGGAGGCAAACCTCCCGGTCCAGGGAGACGGCGTCACCCGCTACTATCACCAGGGCCCGATCACCGAAGCGGCCTGGAAGGAGAGGTATCCGTATAAACAGTACAACCCCTGGAACCCCGAAGAGACCGTCAACTTCATCGACATCGGTGCGGTCAGGGGCACCGATCTCGCCGACATCTGCGATTACGTCGGCGGCGCGAGCGCAGGCGACACCGTCACCGTCAACACCTCCGGCGGCGCCGCGATCGCCTACCCGTATGCAACGATCTACGAGCCCAACCCCAGGCAGGGTCCGGCAGTTCTCCGCTGGTACGACGGCGACGCAGCAGACTACACCTCCAGCCTGCGCCTCGTCTTCTTCGCCGACACCTCCACGAACCCTGATGGCCGGCACGTCTTCGGCAACACCGACATGAAGGTCTGCTGGGGAGAAGCAAACGCCGTCTACAACGACACCCTCCCTTCGAGCGCCGACGCCGCGCCGGACCGGGTCGTCGAGGTGCGGATCGACGGTAGCGATCCCCCCGCGCCCCCGGTCGTATCCTTCAGTGCCAACGTGACCTCGGGCTCGCCCCCGCTCACCGTCCGGTTCACCGACACCTCGTCGGGATCCCCCGACACCTGGGCGTGGGACTTCGGTGACGGCGCGACCTCGACCGAGAAAAACCCGGTCCACACCTACGCTGCTCCCGCGACCTACCCGGCAAAGTATACCGTCACCCTCACCGCTACGAACGCCGTCGGCACCAACAGCACGACCGTGGCCGACTGCATCGCGCTGAACGCTAAGGCGGCAGACTTCACCGCAAACACGACCGGCGGGCTGCCGCCGCTTGCCGTCCGGTTCACCGACACCTCCGGCGGCAACCCGACTGCATGGGCGTGGGACTTCGGCGACGGCAACACCTCGACCGAGCAGAACCCGGTCCACATCTACACCCGCGTCGGCACCTACCCGGTCACCCTCACCGTCACCGGCCCCTTCGGGAGCGACACGGTTGTGAAGACCGAGCCGATCGACCAGATCCGGGTGCTCGAGCCCAGGGATATCGGGACCACCACCCTGCGCGTTGCAAAGGTGGCCAGAAACGGCACCGTCTTAAACGAGACGACCGTCGACTACCGCTGGCTGGAGGAGAACCTCCCCGTCCAGGGCGACGGCGTAACGAACTACTACCACCAGTGGTGGATCTTCGATGACACCTACCCGGACCCGGAGGAGAAGAACTGGAACAGCGTCTTCCAGGGCAAAGGAAGGTTCGGCGCCGTGAAGGGCACCGACATCAAGGACATCTGCGACCTCGTCGGGGGCGCTTCCGAAAGGGACTTTATCCGCCTGGACAGCAGGGACGGCTATAAAACAGGGCTCAAGCAGGAATGGGTCTACAACCCCCACCCGCGCCAGGGCCCGGCCGTCCTCTGCTGGTACAACGCGGGCGGCGGTGACGGCCAGGGCGTCGGCTACACCGATACCGGCTACTTCCCGGGCATGCGCCTGATCTTCTTCGCCGACAACTCCACGAACCCCTGGGGCCTGCACATCTTCGGCATCTACGATGCCTACATGGCCTGGGGTACGTGGGAAGACGCAACCACAGGCTGGTCGGCAAAGTGGATCGACAAAGTCGTCATCGAGGTGGACAAATACGCCACCGCCCCGATCGCGAACTTCACCGCCGACGTGACCGCCGGTGAGGCGCCGCTCACCGTCGCGTTCACCGACAACTCGACCGGTGCTGACTCCTGGTCCTGGGCCTTCGGCGACGGCGCGAACGCGACCGACCGGAACACGACCCACACCTACACGGCCCCCGGCACCTACACCGTGAACCTCACGGTCGCGAACGCCGCCGGGAGCAGCAGCGCGACGCGGACCATCGCCGTGACCGGCTCCGGCGATACCGAGCCGGGCGAGACGGACACCCTCACCCTTCATCCGGGCTGGAACTTCGTCTCGACCCCGAAACGTCTCGTTAACGGCGCGAACACCTTTGCGATCTTTAACGGCGTCGATACCGCCGATCACTCGATCCTGCTCTACGACGGCATAAACGGCTGGACGATGGCCAATTCGACGACAACCTTCCGGCCGCTCGACGGGGTCTGGATCTACGCGAACAGGACCTACTCGATCCCGCTCACCTACGCTGCCGACGGTCCGACTCTCCCGCCCGAAAAGAACCTCGCCAAAGGCTGGAACGCGATCGGGTTCTCCGGCACCGAACCCCGGTCCGCGGCAACCTCCCTGCTGTCGCTCGGCGACAACTGGACCACGCTCATCGGCTTCGATACACAGGCCCAGGAGTACGGAGTGTCGATCCTCCGTGGCGCCACCGGCCGCCACGGTGAAGAACGCCCGATGCAGCCCCTGCAGGGTTACTGGATCTACATGACCGATGCGGAGACGCTCGCTGCCATCGGAGCCTGAAGGTGAGAAGGTGAAACCACAGCACGGTATTGCACTGGTCCTCCTCATCAGCCTCGTCGCCTGTGCGGCGGCGGCGGCCGGGAGTGTACCCCCTGCTCTCCCCCATGAATTCTACGGGAACGTAACGATCGGCGACTCTCCCGCACCCGCCGGGACCGTCATCACCGCGAAGATAGGGGATACCGCGTACGGCTCCGTCGAGGTGGCGGATGCCGGAAGATACGGCGATCCCGACTGGAGCCTGGGGAACCGCCTGCTCGTGACGGCGACCTCCGACCTGAAAGGAGAGACGATAGCGTTCTTCGTCGGCGGGGCGGCAGCGGAGCAGACCGCTCCGTTCACGCCCGGCGCAGTGATCCGCCTCGACCTGTCCGTTAAGGCGCCCGTGACGGCACCGACCGCGAAGTTCACGGCGAACGTCACCTCCGGCCCGGCGCCGCTCACCGTCCGGTTCACCGATACCTCGACAGGGTACGTTACCGCCTGGTCCTGGAACTTCGGCGACGGCGCGAACGCAACCGACCGGAATACGACCCACACCTACACGGCGCCCGGCACCTACACCGCGAACCTCACGGTCGCGAACGCCGCCGGGAGCAGCAGCACGACGGCGGTCATCACCGTCCGGGAGATCGGCGGGGTAGAGATCGTCCGCGGCCCGTACCTCACCGGCACCACCACGACGGCGACCTTCATCAACTGGATGGCGCAGGAGCCCGTCGCCGGCACCGTCGAGTACGCCGACGACGCCTACTACAGCGCAAACGGTGGATACGAGAAATCCGTCGCCGACACGGCAGAAACCGCGTTCCACCGCGTCGCGCTTGAGAACCTCGCCCCCGACACCCTCTATCACTACCGCGTCGCCGCGAGCAACACGACCACGGGCGACCACACCTTCCGGACGTTCCCCGAAGACGGCGGATTCACCTTCATCGTCTACGGCGACACCCAGAGGCCGGCGAACATTAAGCTCGTCGCCGACCGGATCGCCGATGAGGACCCGCTCTTCGTCCTGCACACCGGCGACCAGGTCAACGGCGTCGAGAGCGCGGGCGAGTGGAACGACTTTTTCAGGAACAGCGGGCGGATGCTCGGAAACACCACCATCTACACCGCGATGGGCAACCACGAGAAGAACCATACCGCCTACTACGAGAATTTCGGGTTGCCCCAGCGATACTCCTTCACCTGTTCGGACGCCCAATTCGCCATCCTCGACGACAACAACTGGGTCGATATCAACCGTGAATCCGTCTGGCTCAAAGACGACCTGGATTCAGACGCGGCCTGGAAGTTCGTCGCCCATCACCACCCGCCCTACTCCTCCACCCCCGAACGCACAGGGGGCTGGATCCTCCTGCGCACGTGGGGCGAGACCATGAAGAATGCCGGCGTCTCGGCCGTCTTCAACGGCCACGTCCACGCCTACGAGCGCTACCTCGTCGACGGCATCAACTACGTCGTCGCCGGCACCGGCGCAGGCCCGCTCTACCGGCTCGGCGACGAGAGGCCCGAAGGCTACCAGACCAGCCTCGAGGGCACCCTCGGCTACACGAAGGTCACCCTGCACCCGAACGGAACTGCCGTCGCCGGGTTCGTCAGGGTTGCCCGGCTCTCCGACGACGCCAACGTCCTCGAAGTCTACCCGCCGGGCAGCGTCTTTGAGACCTACACCATGACCCGCCCGCCCCGGGCCGACCTTGCGGCCGTTGGGCTGACCGTCCCCGGCGGCGCAGTCGTCGGGACCGCCTGTAGCGTCAACGGGACCGTCGAGAACATCGGGGATGCCGCCTCCGGCGCCTGCACCGCGACCCTCACCGCAGGCTCCGCCGGGATCGGCACCGCCGCCGTCGGCGCGCTTGCTCCCGGCGAGACCGCGAAGGTCTCCTTCACCTGGACCCCGGCAGCCGCCGGCGAAACGACCCTCGCCCTTGCGGTCGACCCGGCTGCGGAGGTCCCGGACATCAACCGCACGAACAACGCCCGGACCCTCATCGTCACCGTGACCGAATCCGGCGGCGGAGGCGACGCCCCGACCGGCGTGACGATCGTCTCCCCGGCACCGGGCAGCACCTATGAGATCGGTCTTCCTGTTCAGTTCTCGGCAACCGCCACCGGTGCCGGTCTGACCTACCTCTGGGAGACCGGCGACGGCGGCAGCGTCACCGGCCAGGACGTTAACTACACCTACGGCAGGGCCGGCACCTACACCGTCAACCTGACGGTGAGCAACGAGCACGGGAGCTCCTCGGCAGAGATCGGTATTGTCATCACGAAACCGGAGCCGATCGTCTTCAACACCTCCGTCACGGTCTACGCCGACGAGCCGATCGTCGTCGACGGCGTCAGTTACGGCGGCAACACGTTCTTCAACATCCTCGCCGCCGCCGGCTACGTCTACACCTACGCCGACAGCGACGCGGGCTACAGCGACAGAAAACCGCTCCTGACCCTCACCATGGACGGCGTCACCTACCCGACCCGGAACTTCGGCGACGACTACAAGTGGAAGTTCTACGAGACCCTCGGGACCGGTGATGACAAGAAGTTCAAGAAAGCCTTGAACGGCTACATCACCGGGTCCGGCACCTACTACATCTGGTTCGGCGACACGAGCCAGTTCGGCTCCTGGGACCTCCCGACGGTCGAGAACTCGATCTACGTCGTCGAACTGCACGTCGACCTCCAGCCGACCAGGCCGGTTGCACCGGTCGCGAACTTCACCACTAACGTCACGTCCGGCGACGCACCGCTCGCGGTCGCCTTCACCGACGCCTCGACCGGTGCGGACTCCTGGGCCTGGACCTTCGGGGACGGGGCGACCTCGACCGGGCAGAACCCGGTCCACACCTACACCGCCCCCGGCACCTACACCGTCAACCTCACCGTCACGAATGCCGCCGGGAGCGACAGCGCGACGAAGATCGTCACCGTAACCGAAAAACCCGCCGGCCCCGCCCCGGTTGCCGGCTTTGCGGCAAACGTCACGAGCGGCAACGTGCCGCTCGCCGTCCGGTTCACCGACACCTCAACGGGGAACCCGACTGCCTGGTCCTGGACCTTCGGCGACGGGGCGACCTCCGCCGGGCAGAACCCGGTCCACACCTACACGGCCGCGGGCATCTACACCGTCACCCTGACGGCCGCGAACTCTGCCGGGAGCAGCAGCGCGACCGGCATCGTCACCGTCCAGGAGATCCCGGCGGCACCCCCGCAGGCGGCGGAGAACTTCACCCTCGGCAATGGTGCAGTCAACATCACTACCGGAGAGGGCGGCGGGCAGCAGGTGACCTTCAACGCCACCGCCGGGACCGGCAACGTCACCGGTAACGACATCCTCCTGCAGAGCGGCGGTCTTGCCGTCACCATCCGGACCGATGGGCTCACCGCCAACGGCAGCGTATCGACCGGCAACGTCACCGGCGTCCACCTGGAGTCCGCTCCCGTCAACGCCACGGTCGGCAACGCCGGCAACGTCTCGGTATCCTTTGAGGCCGAGATGAACGGCTACAACCCCGCGCTCGGTATCACGGCGTCGATCTACGATCAGCCGGGCGACACGGCGAATACGGCGTTCGTCCTCGCGGCACAGGACGAGAACCTCGAGCTCGCCGGCATCGCCTATGCAGTCTATTTCACGAAGACCAACCTCACGGGGAACGACACAATCCGCGATGCCGTCCTGCGGCTGACGGTCTCGCCCGGCTGGGTGGACGCAAACGGCGGCATCGATACCGTCCGGATCTTCCGGCTGGGCGACGACGGCAACCGCTCGGTGCTGCAGACGACCTACGAAGGGATGGAGAACGGCATGATGGTCTTTACAGCCGTCTCGCCGGAGGGTTTCTCCGCGTTCGCGCTTGGCGCCGTGGCCGGTCCCGCGCCGGCCCCCGCCTCCTCCGGGAGCAGCGGCGGCGGCAGTTCCCAGGTATCGGTCGGTGCGGCAAGCAACCTCAAGATAGGCGATAGCGTCACCTTCCCGATGGACAGGACGGCAATCACGGCGATCGCCCTCACCGCGGACGATGACGTCAAAGAAGTCATGGTGACCGTGGAAAAGGGCTCGCTCCCGCGGGGTGCCGAAGCCCCGGCAGGCACGGTCTACCAGTACATCGAGACCAACCTCTACAAAGCGGCAGCCGGGAACTTCAGCGCCCTCCAGCTCCGGTTCGCAGTGCCGACCGCCTGGCTCGCGGGGCAGGGATGCACCGCGAAAGAGATCGGGCTCTTCCGGCACACCGATGAAGGCTGGAGGCAGATCCCGGTCGAGGTGCTCGACGAAGAGGGCGGCGATGCAATCTTCTCTGCCAGTGCGGATGCATTCGGTCTCTTCGCCATCACGGTGACCGGGAAGGCCACCGGCGAACCAACCTCCGGACCCACCGGGACGACGACAACGCCCGTGGCGGGCACGACGACGCTTCCGGCAGAACCGCCGGTCGAAGAGCCGCCCGCCGAAGGATTCCCCGCGACGACGCTGGCCTTCGTCGCCGTTACTATCGTCATCATCGCGGCGGCAGGATACGTCTTCTTCACGAGGAAGTAACCTCACGACGTTGGGTGACGGCGTGCGGGAGTCCCCTCCGGCAGGGGGCTCCCGGTTAACCGGCGTCCAGGACTCCTCCTGCCGGTAACCCCGGCAGGAGGCCGGCCTCCCGAAACAATCGAGTCGTCGCCCTGCCTCCGATCCTCTCCGGGGGTAAAGAGCGGCGTAGACGCAGGTTACGAAAACCCTGATGAGTTATTTAGATTAACAACGTTGAAAAATCGATTAAGTAAACCAAACTAATTTGACTTCCGGGCAACGTATCCCGGCATCGCTTGAAAATCCCATCTACCCGAAGGCGCGAGTTGAATCCCATGAAACGATCGGAACAGGCAATTATCATCCTCGTGGTGCTGATGCTGGCGGCCTTCGTGCTGCCGGCGCCGGTGCTGGCCTCAGGTTACACCACCACCGAGGTGCACGTCGTAAAGTATGCAAACGATGAGGTGACCGTCCTGAACGAGACGACTGTCGACTATCACTGGCTGGAGAAGAACCTCCCGATCCAGGGCGACGGCGTCACCCGCTACTACCACCAGGGCCCGGTCTTTGAAGGAGTCTGGGAAGAGGAGCGTCCCGGCGAACCCTATGATCCCTGGAACCCGGATGAGGGCATCAAAATCAGCATCCTCTACAAGGGAGACTACGGGGCGGTCAAGGGGACCGACATCAAAGACATCTGCGACTACATCGGCGGCGCGAAAGAAGGAGACACGATCAACGTACGCAGCAGCGACGGTTTCAGAAGATCCTACCCTTATTCGCTCATCTACGAACCTGACCCGCGCCAGGGCCCGGCCGTCCTCTGCTGGTACAGCGGCGCAAAAGAGGGGCCCGACGCGGAGAAAGGAAAGGAGCAGGGCCAGGGCTATCCCGATACCGGGTACGTCGCCGGCATGCGCCTGATCTTCTTCGCCGACACCTCCACGAATCCCTGGGGCTGGCACGTCTTCGGCAACACCGACATGAAAGAGTGCTGGAGCGAAGAATACTGGTGTTACGGCGGCGACTACCCTTCGGCCGCCGGCACCTCTCCCAAATGGGTCAACGAGATCCGGATCTACAGCCAGGAGGACCCCCCTGAACCACCGTTTGCCGGCTTCACCGCGAACGTGACCTCGGGCGCTCTCCCCCTCGCCGTCCGGTTCACCGACGCATCAGAAGGCGTCCCGACCACATGGAAATGGGATTTCGGCGACGGGAGCACCTCGACCGAGAAAAACCCGGTCCACACCTACACCGTCCCCGGCACCTATACCGTTACCCTCACCGTGACGAACGCCGCCGGGAGCGACAGCACCGAGAACACGGTGACCGCCGGAGTTGCAGGCTTCACGGCCAGCGTCACGTCGGGCGCCGTTCCCCTGACCGTCGACTTCACCGACGCCTCCGACGGAAAACCGACCGCATGGGAATGGGACTTCGGCGACGGCGAAACCTCCGACGAACAGAACCCGACCCACACCTACGAGACGGCGGGCACCTACGACGTCACCCTGACGGTCGCCTACCCCGCCGGCAGCAACAGCGTAACCAGGGCGAAATACATCACGGCGAGTTCGGGCAGCGTACCGGGTGGCGGCGGCGGGGGTTCCGATTCATCTGAGACCGCCACCCCGGTCCCCGAGAACACCACCGCAACCCCTGATGAATTCGCCGGAGAGATCTTCGAGAACCGGACCTTCCGGCCCGGGGTGCCCGACATCGAAGAGATCGTCATCTCCGCGCCGGAGATCCCGGAAAACCTGACCGTCTCCTGCGAACCAACCGGCCTGCCTGAAGAGGTCCCCGAACCGCCCGGAGAGGTCTACCGGTACTACAACATCACCTCCGGCGGCGCAAACGTCACCGTCAACGAGGCCGTGTTCCGGTTCAGCGTCCCCGACACCTGGATACGGGAGAACAGGATCGATATCGACGACCTCACCCTGTACCGATACAACAGGACCTGGACCCCCCTTAAAACCCGGTGGACCGGCACCGTCAACGGCACCCACACCTACGAGGCCGCTTCCCCCGGCTTCTCCCTCTTTGCAATCTCCGGGAAGAAGGCCGAGCCCACCCCCGCCGCGACGGCGACCCCGGTGAAGACGGCCACCCCCGTAGTCTCGGGTGCGCCGGGAAAAATTGACGGAACCACAGAAAACCCGCTCATGCTCGCCTTCGGGCATATCGCGGCGGCGTCTGCCCCGTTCTCAGGGGTACTCGATGCCGTCATGGCGTTCTTCGCCTTGTTCGGCATCATCCCCGCCGGTTCTCCCCCGGTGCCGGAGCCCGTGCTCGCCCCCGATCCGGTGCCGGCAACACCCGCGCCGGTACCAACCGTCGATATCACCCGGATGCAGTTTACCCTCTCGGTGCTCTCCGACCCGCCGGGCGCGCTCGTCGACATCGACGGAGAGTATACCGGGAAGACGACGCCGGCAGCCTTTGCGTCGCTCCCGGGCGGCAACCATACCGTCCGGGTGTACACGGACAGCGGCGGACCTGAGGAACGGGCGATCGCGCTCGATCGCGACGACGAGATCCTGATCGAACTTCCGGCGGCCGGAGCGGCCTCCCCGGGTCCGCTCCCTGACTGGAACCAGAACTGCCACGGCGGCGTCTACGTCCAATCGTCCCCGGACGGCGTGGAGATCCGCGTCGACAACTACAAGGCGAACCAGAAAACCCCTGTGGTTATCTACGGGCTGAAGGAGGGGCGGCATACCATCAAGGTGCAGGCAACGAAGATCGCGTTCGAGTCCGATAGAGAGCTGACCTGGGTTGAAAAGAACAGCATAACCCCGGTGACGTTCACGAGCGGCAACCCTGACCTGGTGCGCTCGATCCGTTTCGAGTCGAATGAGTATGCGAGGAAACCCTTCTCGATCAACGGCAGGTACCTGGGCGACCGGCTCCCGAAGAATGTCGATATCAGAGGGGTCGGGGGATCGTACATCACCGTTCGCGACGACAATGGAGGTTACCGGAGTTACAGGATACCTGCCACCGTCGAGTCGAACGATACCGTGAACGCCGCATTCTCCGATGCACCCTGCAGCGTTCTCGTGACATCGGTGCCGTCGGGTGCGGCGATATCGATCGACGGGTTCCGGACAGGCTTTGCCACGCCGTACGTCATCAAGAACGTATCGGAAGGAAAGCACCTGGCCCTGGTCTCAAAACCCGGGTATATCCCGGCAGAACAGGAGTTCCTCCTGACAGACAACCGTGGGGACGCCTGCGACGCCACGATGAAGGTCATCCTCGAACCCTACACCTGGGGATCGCTTAACGTCTCGAGCACACCGTCGGGTGCCGAGATACACCTCTACGGCCGGGACACCGGGGAGAAGACGCCCCACACCTTCCACTACCTCGGCATCGGCAGTTACACGGTGAAGGTGGTGGGGGAATACGGGTCAAGGACGATCGGGGACGTGACCGTCTTGCCGTATGCGATCGCCGAATGCCATGCAGACCTCCCCAGGGGTGGACTGAAAGATCCGGGGGCTCCGTGAGGAAGCCGCCCCGGAAGTATCCGGCGATCAAAATCCGTATGGTTCGGGCCCCTCTTACGCACGTTTGGGGAGAGTCGAACCATACCCGTCGCCGGATCGCGAACACGGCTCCCCTCCGGGTAACGCACCCGGAAGGGGGACACCCCTCCCGGCAGAGACGCTCCGGGGGTGTGCCGCAGATCGCCGTCGCCGGAAACCGGACGCGGTTTACTTAAAATTAACGTAATTTATATCTTTGCAAAGTAAATGGGAAAATATTTACTCGGGAATAACGCATTCCAGTATATTCATCGAGCGCACCAAAATCCGGAAAGCCTGACAGACGCGAGTTGACCCCCTATGAGACGATTGGAAAAAATTATTATACCCCTTGTGGTGCTGATGCTGGCAGCCTTCGTGCTGCCGGCACCGGTGCTGGCGGCGGAGACGGGGACCACCGAGCTCCGCATCGTAAAGTACGCAAACGACAGAACAACTATCTTAAACGAGACGACCGTCGACTATCACTGGCTGGAGAAGAACCTCCCGGTCCAGGGCGACGGCGTCACCCGCTACTACCACCAGGGCCCCGTCTTCGAAGGGGAGTGGGAGAAGGTTCACCCCGATAAACCCTACGACGGCTGGAACCCGGGCGAGGATGTCAGGATGAGCATCCTCTACAAGGCGGACTTCGGGGCGGTCAAGGGGACCGACCTCAGAGACATCTGCAACTACATCGGCGGAGCCCGGGAGGGCGACGAGATTAAGACCTTCAGCAGGGATGGTTTCACAAAGATATTCCCCTACTCGATCGTCTACGAACCCGACCCGCGCCAGGGCCCGGTCGTCCTCTGCTGGTACAGCGGCGAAGGTTCCGGCCCCGATACGGAGAAAGGAAAGGAGCAGGGCCAGGGCTACCCCGATACGGGGTATGTCGCCGGCATGCGCCTGATCTTCTTTGCCGACACCTCCACGAACCCCTGGGGCTGGCATATCTTCGGCAACACCGACATGAAAGAATGCTGGGACAAGAAATACTGGAGCTACGGCGGCAGTTATCCCTCGACCGCCGGCACCTCCCCCAAATGGGTGAGTGAAGTCAGGATCTACAGCCAGGAGCCCCCGGGGTCCGCCGCCGCAGAGGCGCAGCCCGCCGCCGGAGCCTCGCCGGCACAGGAGACCGCAACGCAGCCGCTCGCCCCCGGAGGTATTATGGGCCCGCTCGCCCTGCTCGGTGTCGTGCTCTGGTCAATCCGATATAAGAAGCAGGGATAAGCATGACGGGACGCTACATACAAAAGATCCTGGTCTGCTGTGCCGTCCTCCTCCTTGCCTGTTGCGTACCGGCGGCGGCGGGCATCCCGGGCGACACGGACGGCGACACCGTCGTCTCGGAGAAAGAACTCGCGACGGCGATCCTTGACCACCTGACCGCCGGTCGTCTCAGCGCGGACGAACTCTCCCTCGCCGCCCACAACAGCCTGCACCTGCCCTACGGACAGCTGGTCGTCGCCGTCGCGGGGGATAGATACCTCATCCCGGCGACAAGTTACATCGACCAGAAAGGGGTACCCGCCGACTCTCTCATCTACGAGGGTCTCGTGACAAAACTCCGCCCGAAGGAGGGCGGACCCAAGGAATACCTCGGCTGGCTCGCAGAGAGGTGGGAGTCTTCGGACGACGCCATGACCTGGACGTTCTACCTCGTCAGGAACGCCGCCTGGCACGACGGCACCCCCTTCACCTCGGCGGACGTGCGGTTCACCTACGAGTACTTCCGGGATCACGGGAACCCCGACGCTCCGGGGGCCGGTGCATACCTGGTGAACTCGGCGATCTTTAAAAATGTCGCATCAGTCGAGTGCCCGGACGACTACACGGTCGTCTTCCACATGAAATCCTGCGCACCGCTCTTCCCGGAGACCCTCGCGACCGGCCCGGGCATCGCGGTCTTCCCCGCACACATCTGGAGGGATATCGATCTCCCTTCCACCTACATCGACACGGCGCATATCGGCACCGGCCCCTTCGCCTACGGATCGACCATCCCCGGCACCCTCTCGAAGGTGACGGCGTATGAAGGCTACCACGGCGAGAAACCCTACGTGCGCGAGGTCGTCACAAAGAACTACGAAGACGAAGACGCGCAGATCCTTGCCCTCAGGCGAGGAGACGTGGATTTCATCAGCGGAGAGTTCGGGCTGTCCCCGAGAAAGGCCGAAGCCCTCAAGGACGCCCCCGGCATCGGCATATGCCGGATCCCCTCGGGCGGACAGGCCTTCGAGGTGGCGTTTACGTCCGACGTCTACCCGGCAACCATACCGGAATTCCGTCGCGCCCTGTCTCACGCCGTGAACCGGGAACGGGTGTGCTGGCTGGTCGGCGAGGGAGCCCGCCCGACGGAGACGGTTTTCCTCCTCCCGGCCCTGGCCGGCGACCAGGTCAACCCCGCGACGAACGGCCTGTTCTCCTACGACATCGCGGAGGCGAAGAGGCAGCTCGCCCGGGCCGGCTTCAACCTGACCGAGGAGAACGGGAGACCGGTTCTCCTCGGCCCCGACGGAAAACCGGTCGAGATCACGATCCCGCTCGCCGGCAAGGCGTCCACGAACGCCGTCGACCAGAAGATCGTGGCCGTGCTCAAAGAGGACTGGGAGGGGAAACTCGGTATACGAATCGTCGAGACCCCACAGGTGGACGACTCGATCTACCTGGACTGGATCGCAAGGACAGCCGTTCACTTCGACGGCATGCCCGGTCGCTGGCATGAAGACATCGACCGCCTGGACAACTTCCAGAGGAGCCCGCTCGGCGAGAACTACTACCACTTCGACAACGAGACCTTCAACGGGCTCATCACCGAGTTGAAGAGCACGGCCGATCCCGATAAAAGGGAGGAGATCGGATTTGAGCTGCAGGAGATCCTTGCCGAAGAGGTGCCCTGCATCCCGGTCTTCTCCCAGGACGCCTTCATGGCCTACCGGTCGGATCGGTTCGTCGGGTGGGACGCCGCCCTGCTCGGCGGCGGCGGGAACATCCGTCTCTTCTCCGAGATCAGACCGGCGAGCGCCGAGGTGGGGCTGAGGGCGTGATCGTTCGCCGGTACAGGCCTCGTCCCCTCCCCTTTCACCAGATCCCCTGGCCATTATCATGAACGGCATATACCTCCTCAAACGGCTGATCACCTCGTTTGCAGCCTTCTGCATCGCCGTGACCATCATGTTTGCCCTCCTCCGTCTCATGCCCGGCGACTACATCACCATGTACCTGGAGGCGATCTACCGGTACGCCCCCCCGGACGTCGTTGAAGCATTCAACCATGTATACGGTCTGGATAGACCAATCCTGGAGCAGTACGTCATCTACCTTCTGGATGCCTTCCGGGGGAACTGGGGATACTCCTTCATCTACAAGGTTCCGGTCCTCACCGTGATCGGCGAGAGACTTGTCTGGACGCTGATCCTCCTCCTCCCGGCAACGATCCTTGCCACCCTTGCCGGCATCGGCATCGGCGCGTACTCGGGCTGGAGACGCGGATCGAAGACCGACATCGCGCTCCTGAACAGTATGATCATCATCCGGGCGATCCCCTCGTACTGGCTCGCCCTCATGATCCTCATCATCTTCGCCTACTACCTCAACCTCTTTCCGCTGGGGGGGTACGTCGATACCGGCGCCCTCACCACCGGGATCGATCCGCTCGACGTGGCAAACCACGCTGTGCTCCCGGTCCTGACGCTCTTCCTCTTCTCGGTGACCGGGACTTATTATCTCATGCGGAGCTCCATGCTCATGACGGCCGGGGAAGACTACATCACCACCGCCAGGGCGAAGGGGCTCGACGAACTGATGATCCTCAGGAAGCACGCCCTGAAGAACGCCATGCTCCCGATGGTGACGCTGATCACGTTCGAGTGCGCGGGCATGATCACCGGGAGCATCTTCGTCGAGACGATCTTCTCCTGGCCCGGCCTCGGGATGCTCACCTACAAGGCCCTCGCCGTCCGTGACCTCCCCCTGCTCCAGGGGATCCTGCTGATCGACACGCTCTTTGTCATCGCGGCGAATATCGCCGCCGACCTGATCTACCCCCTCGTCGATCCGCGTGTGCAGGTGGGTGACGATGCATAAAAAGATCGTCCTTGCCGCAAGCCTCGGCATCGTCTTCGCATACTGTGCGGTCGCTCTCCTGGCCCCGGTGATCGCGCCCTATGACCCTCACGCGATCACGGGCGCACCGCTCTCCCCCCCCGACCGGGACCACCTGCTCGGGACGAACGACCTCGCCCAGGACATCTTCAGCGGGCTCATCTGGGGCACGAGGGCGACGCTACTCCTCGGCTTCGTCGGAGCCGCCATCGCTGTCACCGTCGGCACGGCTGCCGGCATCGTATCGGGGTACTACGGCGGCCTGATCGACGAAGCCGTCATGCGCCTCCTCGACGTGGCGATGACCATCCCGATCTTTCCGCTCCTGCTCATCCTCACGACGTTCTTTCGGCCGGGGATCTACCTGATCGCGGTCCTTATGGGTCTTTTAGGTAGTTTCCAGGGCGTGCGGTTGATCCGGTCGCAGGTCCTCTCCCTGGCGGTCGCCGACTTCGTCGTCGGGACAAGAGCGCTCGGCGCCGGCGACGGCTACATCATGGCACGACATATCCTTCCGGGCGTCCTCCCCCTGGCCGGCGTCAAGTTCGTCACCTCCGCCCAGCACTTCATGCTGATCGGGATCGGCCTCGGATTCCTCGGCATCACGGACCCGAGCGTCGTGGACTGGGGTCAGATGATCAACCGGGCGAGCCAGAACGGGGCGATGATCCTCGGCCTCTGGTGGTGGCTGATCCCGCCGGGCCTTGCGGTGACGCTCATCTCTCTTGCTCTTGCGTGGCTGGGGTATGCCTGCGAAGACGAGATCAATCCGAGACTCCGGGTGATGCGGGTATGACGGCGATGAGCGACGCACTCCTTGAAGTCCGGGGGCTCAAAGTAGGGTTCCCCACTCCGGAAGGGCTGGTCCGGGCTTCCGATACCGTGGATCTCGAGATATACCCGCGGGAGACCCTCGGTCTCATCGGCGAGACCGGGTCGGGGAAGACCGTGCTCGGCATGGCGATCCTTCGTCTCCTCCAGCCCAACACCATCATCGAGGGGGAGATCCGCTACCGCGGCCGCGATCTCCTCTCCCTTCCGGAGGCCGAGATGCAGAGGGTACGGGGGCGGGAGATCGGGATCGTCCTCCAGAACTCGGGGACCTCCCTCAACCCGGTATACACGGTCGGGACCCAGATTGCAGAGGCGGTCACCCTCCACCAGGGGTTGAGCGGGCCCGACGCCCGGCAGCGGGCGGTGGAACTGCTCGACGCCGTCGGGATACCCGATCCGGTCAGGATGGCCGGGGAGTATCCCCACCGGTTCAGCGGTGGGATGCGGGAGAGGGCGCTCATCGCCACTGCGCTCGCGTGCCGTCCGAACCTCCTCATCGCGGACGAGCCCACGAAAGGGCTGGATGCCGTCACCAAACGGGGGATCGTCGACCTCTTCTCGGAGATCGACCGGGACCACTCCGTCCTCTTCATCACCCACGACATCGAGACCGCAGGAGACCTCGCCACCCGGGTCGCGGTGATGTATGCAGGCGAGATCGTCGAGATAGGCGGGGCGGAAGAGGTCCTCGGGGATCCGGCCCACCCGTACACCCGGGGTCTCCTCGCCTCCCTCCCGGAACGGGGGATGCAGCCGATCCCTGGCTCGGCCCCCTCGCTCATCACCCTGCCGTCCGGCTGCCGGTTCTCGCCCCGGTGCGGTTGCGCGGTCGAGAACTGTAGCAGGGAACACCCCGGACTCGTCGAGGTCGGGTCCGGGCATTATGCACGGTGTATGCTCTATGATTGAGGTTACTGATCTTGAGACCTGTTTCTCGACGGGCTTCATCCGCCGGAGGGTGGTCCGGGCGGTGGACGGGGTGTCGTTCCGGATCGAGGAGGGCGAGACCCTCGGTCTCGTCGGCGAGAGCGGGTGCGGGAAGACGACGCTCGGCCGTTCGATCCTCCGCCTCGTCGAGCCGGACAGGGGCCGGATCGTGGTCGACGGGACCGACGTCACCGCCCTCTCCCGGAGCGAACTCAGGCGCTTCCGGCCACGGATGCAGATGATCTTCCAGGACGCCTACGCCTCGCTCAACCCGCGGATGCGGGTCAGCGAGAGCGTTGCCGAGCCCCTGAAGATCCACCGGATGGGGAGCAGGGCCGATATCGACCGAAGGGTGCGGGAACTGATCGAAGAGGTGGGGTTGAACGAGGAGCACCTGAACCGCCGGCCCTATGAACTCTCAGGCGGCCAGAACCAGCGGGTGGTCCTTGCCCGCGTTCTCGCTCTCAAACCGAGGTTTCTCGTGGCCGACGAACCCACGTCGGCCCTGGACGTCTCCGTCCAGGCCCAGATCCTCAACCTCATCCGCGACCTCGGGCACGACTACCGCATGACCTGCCTTTACATTTCGCACGACCTCGGCGTCACCCGGGCGATGAGCAGTCGCGTCGCCGTCATGCTGGAAGGAAGGATCGTGGAGATCGGCAGGACCGCCGACGTCCTCGATCGCCCCTCGCACCCCTACACCCGGAGACTCGTTGACGCCTCGCTTACGGGACCCTGTGCATCTCTGGAGAGACTGCCCCTCCCTGCGGCGCCGACGACGGTCGAGGTGCGGTCGGGCCACTGGGTGGAAGAGACGGTGTAACGAACGGCCGGCAGGTCACCGCTTCTTGTGTGCGGCGTACGTGCCGGCAGCAACGGCCGCGGCTGTAAGGGCCGGGATGACCACCCAGGGCGCGCCTCCCGCACTGGTCGGGCCGGGTGCCTGCCCGGCGTCCGCGGGCGCTGCGCCGGTTGCTGCTACCCCGGATCCGACGCTCACCACAGTCGGAGAGATCGCGTCTTCGGTCTTGTCGACGGCATCGATCCACCTCCCGGCAAACGTCCAGGAGCCGGCGGTCTTTGCCTGGACCCGGTAGGTGATCTCGCGCTCATCGATCACCGCAAACGTCAGTGTCTGTCCGGATACGCCGTATTTTTCCATCGGATAGGATGTCTCAAGGAACGCAAAACCCTCCGGTATCGTCTCCACGACACCGCCGACGCTCAGGCTGTCGACCGACAACGTCACCAGAACCTCGTCGCCGACCGGGACCGAAGAGCGGTCAACCTCACGGGAAACGGCGGCATCGTTTGCCCAGACGGGCACGACACAGAATGCGGCAAGGATGAGGATGCAGCAGATCGGCGCCAGGCCCCGGGATACCATCACAGGATTCTCTATCACGGAAATCACCAATTATTAACATTTGTGTTTTGTGAATGGCTTATATTTAATAGAATTGATTCTAATCGGTGCCGAGACTACGGCAGGCTTTGACGCGCAGGATCGCTCCCGGGATTGAGCGGGAGATTCTGCGTTTTTTTTGGGTGCGTTGCATCCGCAGGGCGGTTGCGGACGGAGTGCCGGGGTATTTATATTATTAATCATTAAGATTTAAAGGGGGTTTTTGTTTGAGAGAGTTACGCATTCATGGCAGGGGTGGTCAGGGTTCCGTGACCGCCGCCGAACTCATTGCGTTTGCGGCGTTTGAGGGCGGTGTGTATTCCCAGGCATTCCCGGCATTCGGCGTGGAGCGGCGTGGTGCCCCGGTTCAGGCGTTCGTCCGCTTCAGTGATGAGAAGATCCGGCTGCGCAGCCAGGTCTACGAGCCTGACTACATCATCGTGCAGGATCCGACCCTGATCGGGGATGTGGATGTCTTCAAGGGCATGACTGCAGGCGGTATCGCCATCGTCAACACCGAGAAGCCCGACTTCGATGCCCGGGTCCCGGAGGGCGTGAAGGTCTACGCCGTCGATGCGACCACCATCGCGCTCGAAGAACTGGGCGTGCCCATCACCAATACAACCCTGATGGGCGCGTTCGCTGCAGCCACCGGCGAGATCAAGCTTGAAGCGCTCGAACATGCACTGCGCAGCCGGTTCTCCGGGAGCATGGCTGATAAGAACGTCAGGGCAGCAGAGCGCGCATATAACCTGGTCGGGGGTGCTCTCTGATGGCGCTACGGGTCGGCTGCGCCTCGCCGCCGGGCAGGGCGCTCGAGAACAAGACGGGTGCCTGGAGGGTTTTCAAACCGGTTTTTGAGCCTGAGAAATGCTCTAAGTGCGGCATGTGCGCCATGGTATGTCCGGAAGGGTGCGTCCGCGAGACTGAGGAGGGCACGTTCGAGCCGGACCTCGATTACTGCAAGGGCTGCGGAATCTGCGAGGAAGTCTGCCCGAAGAAATCGATCCGGATGGAGAAGGAGGAGAAATAATGCTGGAATTTATGGAAGGGTCGCATGCGGTGGCCGAGATTGTGAAACGGTGCCGACCACAGGTGATTGCAGCCTATCCGATCACGCCGCAGACGCACATCGTCGAGGACCTTGCCCAGATGGTGGCGAACTGCGAACTCGATGCTGAATACATAACCGTCGAGAGCGAGTTCTCGGCCCTCTCTGCCTGCCTCGGCGCGAGCGCGGCAGGTTCCCGGGTCTACTCGGCAACGACGTCCCAGGGCCTCGCCCTGATGTTCGAGGTCTGTTTCAACGCGGCGGGGATGCGCCAGCCGATCGTGATGACGATCGCGAACCGCTCGCTCGGCGCGCCGCTCTCGATCTGGAACGACCAGCAGGACTCGATATCCCTGCGTGACTCGGGATGGCTGCAATTTTACGCGGAAGACAACCAGGAGGCTGCCGATCTCCACATGATCGCGTATAAAGTCTGCGAAGACCATGACATCCTCCTCCCGGCGTTCGTCTGCTTCGACGGGTTCATCCTCTCGCACACCTACGAGCCGGTTGCCCTCCCCACACAGGAGGAGGTGGATGCCTATCTGCCGGCCTTTAACCCATACCAGCGGCTGGACGCTGAAGCGCCGCTGAGCTTTGGGATGTATGCGACGCCCGAGTACTACACCGAGTTCCGGTATGAGATCGATCAGGCACAGTATCGTGCCAAAGAGGCGTTCGTGAAAGCGGGGCGCGAGTTCGGCGAGCAGTTCGGCAGGGATTACTCTGCTCTCGTGGAGGGGTATCGCCTCGATGACGCCGATACCGCACTTGTTGCCATGGGCTCCATCTGCGGTACTGCAAAGGACGCCGTCGATGAGATGCGCGACGCAGGCAAGAAAGTGGGGCTCTTGAACATCCGGATGTTCCGGCCGTTCCCTGCCCCGGAGATCGCGGATGCGCTCAAAGGTGTCTCGACGGTGGCGGTACTCGACAAGAACATATCGCTCGGCAGCGGGGGGGCGGTCGGCACCGAGGTGAAAGCGGCACTCAGCGGTTCCAATCAGGCTGTATACGACTACATCATCGCCCTCGGCGGGCGCGATGTGAGGAAGCGAGATATCGCTGCGGTCGTCGACCTCGCCGAGAAGGGGAAAGGAGACATGTTTTATGGATTACGCACGGAGGTGCTCTGAATGGCTGAAGTAGAGCAGGGATGCGAGCTTCTCTCGGCCGGGCACCGGGCGTGCGGAGGGTGCGGTCCGGCGCTTGCGGCCCGGCTCCTTCTCAAAGCGACAGGAAAGAATGTCATCATCGCCGCCGCGACCGGATGCATGGAGGTCTTCTCCACACCCTATCCGGAGACCGCGTGGGGGGTCCCCTGGATCCACTCGCTCTTCGAGAACAATGCAGCGGTTGCATCAGGCATCGAGGCCTCGCTAAAGAAGCAGGGGCGCAGTGAGAAGGTCGTCTGCATCGGCGGCGACGGGTCCACGCTCGATATCGGGGTGCTCTGCATCAGCGGCGCTTTCGAACGGGGTCACGACATCACCTACATCTGCTACGACAACGAGGCCTACATGAACACGGGCATCCAGCGGTCGGGTGCGACACCCTACGGCGCGAGCACCACGACGAGTCCTGCAGGGAAGTGCTCGCTCGGCAATCAGCACCAGAAGAAGGATATGCCCAGGATCCTCGCCGCTCACGGCGCGCCATACGTCGCGACCGCCTCGATTGCCTACCCAAACGACTTCGTCCAGAAGGTCGAGCGCGCGATTAACACCCCCGGGCCCTGCTACATCCAGGTACATACCCCCTGCTGCACGGGATGGGGTTTTGAGTCCGGAGAGACGCTCTCGATGGCTAAACTTGCCATCGAGACCGGTCTCTGGGTGAACTACGAGATGGTCGATGGGGAGGTGGTGAAGGCGAAGAAGGTGATGCGCAAACCCGTCGAGGAGTACCTCGCAAAACAGAAGCGCTTCCGGCACCTCTTCAAGCCCACCCGGCAGGACGGCGTGATCGCGAATATCCAGGCGATCGCCGATGCAAATGCCGAGCGGTTCGGCATCGACATCAAGCGGAAAGGATCGTCAGAATAAAGTACAACCCGAAGAGCACCATGGCGAGTCCGCTCGCCTGGACCACTTTTTTGTAATGGGGCCCGAGAACGTTCGCTCCCCGTGAGACTGCAAGAGCGAGGAGCCCGAGCCAGACGATATCCGCACCGATGTGCCCGATGTAGAACGCGGCAAACGACGGGTGGAGCGCGAGAAAACCGACGCCGAACGTGAGCCACCAGACCCACCAGTAGGGGTTGCCGAGCGTGCAGGCCACCCCGAAGGCGACCGGTACCGGGGTTTCGTCTTTCACGACGACGGCTTCTCCCGCCCGGAGGAACTGCCCGATACCGAGCGCGATGAGGACGCCCGAGCCGAGGAGGGCAACGAGGTCAATGTAGGGAACGTCGCGGACACCGAAGGCTATAGCCACGACCATGACCGCTTCGGGGATACCGTGTCCCGCGACCAGCCCTGCAACGAACGGCCCCGGCCGCCGCGACCCGAGGCCGAGGACCGAGGCGGTCATGGGGCCTGGTGAAGCAGCCCCGGAGAACCCGATCAGGAACGATGCGATGACTATCTCGATCATCCATCCTTCCTCCTTCGCGAGAGAAGGAAAGGAAGGATCAGGACGAGCGCGACCACGAGCCATATGGTGCCGAAGGCAGTGAGCAGGATCTCGCGGTCGGGCGTGTAGAAACGGACCTCAGCGACCGCAATCTGGTCCCAGGCGATCTCCGTTGTCTCGTTCGGCCCGGTGGAGACGACCCCTCCGGGGCTGATCATGCCGATGAGCGGGTTTCTGACGTCGAACCCCTCGGGGAGGGTGATGGTTACGGCGTACGGCGTATTGAATGCCGCGACAAAGTGGTTATCCCTCACCGGGGCCTGGTAGGTGACCGTGTAGTTGCCATCCGGGAAGGTGATGACGCCCCGGCCCGCCTCCTGATACTCGACCGGGCCCGAGGGGCCGAGCACCTTGAGTTCCTCGACCTGCAACGGGACCCGTTCCCCCATCATACCCGGGGTCCAGAACGTGTGTTCGGTGCCGGTCACCTGGACCGAGGCCTCGTAGGCGGTGCCGCCGGGGAGCACCCGGAAGGTGGCCTCTTCGGCCGCCGCCGGGATGCAGGTCAGTATCAGCGCAAGGCAGAGAGCAACGAGTGCAGGTCCGCGTCGATCTCGAGGGGGGGCTCGCATTGTCGTACCACCGTTTCAGGATCTTTTAAGAGATGACCGGTCACCACACAGACGATCCGCTCATCCTTATCGATCATGCCGAGTTCGGCAAGTTTCCGGATTCCCGCAACCGAGGCTGCTGAGGCGGGTTCGACCCCGATGCCTTCTTTCCTCGCGAGATCTCGCTGCATGGCAAGGATCTCCTGGTCGGTCACGGCCGCTGCCGTCCCGCCGGTGGCACGGACGGCGACGAGTGCCTTCTCCGCGTTCACCGGGGCGCCGATCCGGATTGCGGTCGCAATGGTCTCGGGCGAGGGTTCAGGGATAAGTTCATCGAGGTCTTCGCTGATCGCCTTCACCAGCGGCTGTGAACCCGCTGCCTGGATGCCGGTCATCATCGGCAGCCGGTCGATGAACCCGAGCGCCTCGAGTTCCCGAAGCCCCTTGTAGACCGCGGAGATGTTGCCCGCGTTCCCGACCGGGAGGACCATCCTGTCGGGCACCTCGCCGCCGAGCTGGTCGATAGCCTCAAACCCGATGGTCTTCTGACCCTCCAGGCGATAGGGGTTGACCGAGTTTAAGAGATAAAGGCCCTGGCTGATGCAGAGCTCGTGTACCATCTCGAGCGCTCGATCAAAGTTGCCGCGGATGGAGATGACCCGCGCACCGTGCATCAGCGCCTGGGCGACCTTGCCGAGGGCCACTTTTCCCGCAGGCAGGAGGACGACGCAGGGGATGCCGGCCTTCGCCGCGTAGGCAGCGAGGCTTGCTGAGGTGTTTCCGGTGCTTGCGCAGGCGACGCTCGTCATCCCGAGTTCGCGGGCCATGCTGACACCCACGGTCATGCCGCGGTCCTTGAACGAGCCCGTTGGGTTCATCCCTTCGTGTTTGGCGTAGAGTTCGGGGAGACCGAGTTCTTCACCTATCTTCTTTAGGTGGTAGAGCGGAGTGCCTCCTTCCTGGAGAGAGACCGGTTCGCCCCGGACCGGGAGGATCTCGCGGTAGCGCCAGACCGAGAGGGGGCGCCGGTTCCATTCTTCCCGGGAGACGTCGATGCCGTCCAGGTCGTATTCGACGGCCAGCAGGTGTCCGCAGCGGTTGCATGTATAGATGATCTGGTCCGGTGTGTAGGTCGCACCGCAGTGAACGCAGACGAGACGGTACATGGAAAAATCGTTGATCGTCTGGATACGTATAGATATGGTATCCGGGACCGGGACAGGAGCGCTTCATCGGCGACATTGCGGTTTTGCGCGGCAGATGAGCATGAAGAGCAGCCAGAGGAGTGGAGTTCCGACGAGCGCAAGAAGCCTGAGAGCCTCCAGTGGTACGGGGGTCACGAACGGTGTGATGAGCAGACCGGCCGCCGCTGACACGAGCACGATGGTGAAAGCCACCGGTCGCACCTCAAAATCTCCCTGTGTCCGGACGCGGCCCGCCATCCGCCGCCGGGAGAAGGGGTAGAGCCAGGCGACGCCGGCCGGGGTGCAGGTGTCCTCCATGAGGTGAAGGACGCACCCTGCAAAGAATGCGCCCCCAAACGCGGGGAGGAGCGCGAGAGGCCACCCAAGCCAGGTGAGGATGAGGGCCAGGTAGCCGGAGAGGATCAGAGAGGTCAACCCGACGCCCGAAAACGAGTGAAGCAGCCCCCGGTGCCGGTGCTGGTAACTCTTCCGGAGGAGCAGCGAGAAGATGAGGGAGAGCGGGTAGTAGATGAGATACCTGATGGTATAGCCGAAGATCGGAAGTACCACTGCAACGCCGTTTAAGGCCTGCCCCCTCTTCCCTTTCATCCCACCGATTCGGCCGTTGAATATCGCCGCATCGGCGGCATCAGCGTCCGGTGCAAGCGATCCGACGAAGACGCCGAAGAGGAGGACGGCGCTCAGGACCGGGTCGAGGACGGTGACCCAGGGAGCGATGAAGAGCCCCGCTGTCGCGAGACTGAGAGATACGTGCTGGTCACCCCGCATGGAATATCTCTACAATTTAGAGAGTAGTCTGTGATAAAGGTCGCTTCTGCGGTCCGAAAGTGAAGGAAGCGCAGATTGTGCCTCATGAACCGCCGCAGGATCGAGTTCCACGATGAGGAGTTCTTCGCCGGCCCCGCACCGGGCGATGACGGCACCGTCCGGATCGGCAGCGAGCGACCCCCCGCAGTAGGCTTCGCCCGGCCCACCGGCCGTGTTAATCCCGGCCACGTAATACCGGTTCTCGAGAGCCCGTGCAGGGAGCAGGGTCTCCCAGTGGGAGAGCCGGCAGCAGGGCCACGCGGCCGGTACCAGCATACACTCGACCCCGGCGAGCGCGTAGATCCGGAAGAGTTCCGGGAACCGGAGGTCGTAGCAGACGGCAAGCCCGAACGTCGTCCCGCCGGCGGCGAAGGTGGCGATGCGGTCGCCTGCAGTGTAGTTGCAGTCTTCCCCGTCAGGAGAGAAGAGGTGAGTCTTTGCGTAATCGGCGAGGGGTTCGCCGCCTGCATCGAGCACGACGACGGTGTTTCTGGGGCGACGCCCGCCCGCCGCTTCGACGATCGATCCTGCAACCGCGATGCCGTTCTCTTGCGCCATCTGCCCGAATGCGGCGCTGAGCGGGCCGTCCAGGGGTTCTCCGGACCCGGGAGGCATCTTCGGGGACCACCCGGTCACAAACTGCTCGGGAAAACAGACGAGCGACGCTCCAGCCGTTGCGGCTTCCTCGACGATCCGACCGGCCGCATCAAGCACCGCGGCCGGACCGCCCCGGCCGCCGGCAACCTGGGCGAGCGCTATCTTCGTCATTGTCGGGATGGACTCTCGTCCCGTTCCAGGCAGGAGAGGACGAGCGCGGCAGCGCCGAGAACGACGAGCGTGGCGAGTGTCACCATGACGTACGGGGCGAACGGGAGATCGACCGCGAATATCTCTGCTCCGATGAGGATCCCGCCTGCAATGAGGCAACTGCCGACCAGGACCACCCCGGTGAGCGCACGATCCGGTGTCATGTGGGACCTCCGGTGAGTATGGGGAACGCAGATCTGATCCCGATGAGGATGAACTGGACCGCAATCGCAATCAGGAGCATACCCATCAGCCGGTTGACGGCACGGAACTCCCGCTGGCCGATGCGCCGGACGATGATCTCGGAGTTCTGCATCATGTAGTAAGTGATCCCGACAGCTGTGACTGCGGCGAGCGGCACGATGGCGATTGCGGCGATGCTCATCACCATCGCCTCGTTCATCAGTACGATCACGGAAGCGATTGCGCCGGGTCCCGTGATCATCGGAACCGCAAGTGGCATGACGGCGATATCGTCCGTGTCCTGTCCTTCGTACTTCTCGGTGGCGGTCATCTTCGTCCGTGAGGTCTTTGCATAGACCATGTCCATACCGATCCCGAAGAGGAGGAGGCCGCCTGCGATACGGAACGCTTCGATGGAGATGCCGAAGAGCTGCAGGATCCAGCCGCCTGCGACGGTGAATATCAACAGGATAATCAGGGCGAACCGGCTCGCGTCACGCGCGACCTTGAGCTTCGCTGCCTGGTCCATCGTGCCGGTGAGGGAGACGAAGATCAGGGTGGCTGCGAGCGGGTTCACTACGATGATGACCGAAGAGAAACTCAGCAGCACAAAACTCAGGAGATCCGCCATTCGCGATCAGGTATGCGACAGGTCCGATATTAGCACTTGTGGTTTGCGGACAGGACGATCGATCCGTTTCTCTGGAAACCCACGTTGGTGAGGGTTTTTTTCGCTGCAGGTCCCGACGGTGCAGAGTGAGCACTGAGGGTACTCCCGTGGCGGCTTGCGGTGCCCTGCTCTCACGCGGAACCGATAAAAAAGTTGTTTTTCCGCCGGCACTCACTCGTAGAGGACGGACTCGTCGATCTTCGGGTAATCGACCAGTTCGCCGGGTGCGAAGTGGATGCCGAGCTCACGGGCGGCGCTCTCGGGAGAGTCGGATGCGTGGATCACGTTCCGGCCGATGTCGAGAGCGAAGTCGCCGCGGATGGAACCCGGTGCAGCCTCGGCGGGGTTTGTGGCGCCGATCATGCTGCGGACGACCGCGACTGCACCCTTGCCCTCCCAGGCCATCAGGAAGCAGGGTCCGCTCATGATGTAGGCTTTCAGGCCCGGGAAGAAAGGCTTCTCCAGGTGTTCCCGGTACTGCTCAATGACCCGTCCCTCGGGGAGGAGCTCAAGTTTCGCTCCTGCGAGCTTGAGTCCCTTGGCCTCGAACCGGGAGACGATCTCCCCGACGAGTCCGCGCTGGACGCCGTCGGGCTTGACCATCACAAAGGAGCGATCCATGCCGGATCACTCTTTGCCGCGGGCTTTGCGTCCGGCCGCGGTCCACTCCACGCGGCGCGGTATCCGGCCGAGCCTGTAGTTGTTCTGGCACTTGGTGCTGCAGAAGTAGTAGATGGTCCCGTCCCTCTTGACGAACATCTTGCCGGTGCCGGGTTCCAGGGTCTCTCCACAGAAACTGCAGACATATTTATCGACCATGGTTACCGCCTCGAGAGTTTCTTGGCCTCACGTTCGGTCTCGAGCAGCGAGAGAATGTCTCCCTCCCTGATAGGACCCACGGTGTTGCGGGTGATGATCCGCCCCTTGTTCGGACCGTCGAGGACCCGGCACTTCACCTGCTGGGCTTCGCCATGCATACCGGTCATGCCGATGATCTCGATAACTTCTGCGGGCGTTCCGTCGTTTGCCATAATTTGTCCCTCACGCTCTCAGTGCAGCAATCTGCTTCGCGATCTCGTCGACGAGATCCTTTGCCTTACCGGACTTAACGATAGCGGCGGCTGCCGAGCCGACTTCAAGACCACTGGCGGAGCCGATATCGTTCTGCTTCGTGATGTAGACGAAAGGAATCTGTTTCTCTTCACAGAGCGGCGGCAGATGCATTACAATCTCTTCAGGCTCAACGTCCGAACCGATAAGAACCAGCTGGGCGATGTTCCGTTCGACTGCTTTTGTCGCCTCGTTGGACCCTTTCTTCACCTTGCCGGTGTCTCTCGCAATCTCAAGGGCTTCAAGGGCCTTATTCTGGATCTCTTCCGGAATCTCGAATTTTACATATGCCTTTGCCATAACTCGCCTCTTTCAGGAGCAGGTCTCTGCTGCTCCGTCATCATTCATCAGTAGCGTAGCTGATCGAATGCGCTCTATTATGTCAATAGGAGGAGAGATAAAGGTTTGTCATTCGACCCCGCAAAGCGGGGTACAGTCCCGCCATTTTCGTGTCTGCCCGCATGAACGTGGTCACCGGCGGCATTACAGATCCGGGGTTCAAGGGGTGCAAGCAAGCCCCCGGCTTTAGCCGTGGAGAGTGTCAAGCAGGGATCCTGTATATCTGAACTCCTTCTCTGTCGTAGATGAGTTCGAGCGCCTCTGCCGGGACCGAGACGGTATAACGGTCGTGCTCTTCGGCACCCACGTAGAGGAGCGTGGCATTGTAGGCCCGCGCAAGGTTGACGGTGCGTGACGGCTGTTCGTATATCGCCCGCACGTCAGCACTCCGTTGGCTTACACGCCCCTCATCCCCACGCCACATGTACTCGTGGAACGGCATCCCGATGACTGCCGGGATCCCGGAAAACGACGATACCCGGGAGTAGTAGGTGTAATCTCCGCCCTCTGCCTCGACGATGATATGGTCCCCGGGGAGGTCCCGAAGGAACGCGATCGCTGCCGCATCTCCCGGGTGCGAGCCTTCAAGGTATGCCGCACCATCGAGGGTCCGGCTCCCGTAGCCGAAGTCGATGTTGATCGCGAAGGGTGCGGCGAGGAGGAGCGCTACGGCCAGGACAGGCAACCCTTTCTTCATCCCGGCCGGGATGCGGCGTTCTATCCTGGCGCTCCGGAGCCACTCTCCGATGACGGTGAGGCTCGCTGTCCCTATCAGCATCCATGCAGGGAGGTAGAACTTGAAGACCGTGTTCATCCGGAAGTAGGTCTCCCCCATGTTGTCCACGAGGTAGACGATCTCTGTCGCGAGGACGATCGCGAGCCCGAGGATAGCGAGCGTATCGATAGCCGAGAACCGGCGGCGAAGAAGGAGGTGGACCAGCGGGACGGCGGCGATGGCCGCGGCCGGGTAGCCGGCGAGCACGAACGGCACCGCGGCGAGGAGGAGGTAGGGGCGCTTCCTGATATCGGGAGCGCAATACGCGACCAGGACCGCGAGGAAGAACCCGTGAACCAGCAGGAACTCTACGGGTTCGGAAGGCACCGGGACGATCCCGATCCCCTCGATGCCGGGGCTGTTGAGCTGCAGGTAGAACGGGAGATATGTTACGATCGCGAGCGGCGGCACCGCTGCAAGCATCATCCAGGACTTCTCCCTGTCCCATCCGAGGTTGCCGTAACGCTGCCAGACCAGAAGGCCGAAGACCAGCGTGACCGGGGCATAGACCAGCACGTCCCAGGAGTTGAACCCGGGCATGGATCCGAGAGAGAGGGCGGCAAGCCCGCAGAGGAGTGCCCGCCCCCGTATCGAGAGGGTTCCCCACCGCATGTAGGCGAAGACCAGGAGGAAGAGCAGGAACCCCTGGTTGAATAAGCTCATGACGTGCGGGTGCATGTCGCCCCAGAGCATCGAGAAGAGGGGATACTCGTTGATGGTGTTTGTGATTGTCCTGGTGCTCCCCCAGAGGACGTCAAACCACGAGGCCCCGCTTATAGTAAGATAAATTGCCGATGGATTCGGGATGAAGAGCGCGAGCACCGGGAGCCACCGGTAGCGCTCGAGGAGCAGATGTCCGAGGGCGTAGAGCGAGACGACGGCAACGCCGAGCACGGTCGGGAGGACGAGGTTGAACGTGACCATCGACGGTACGCCGGCCGTGAGCCCGAGCACCCCGCTCATCCAGTAGCCGATGTAGTAGTAGACGTCCAATGTCCCCCCCGCGTACCAGGGGTCGAGCGGCGGGATGATGGGCTGCCGCATGATCGACGCAAGGATGGCGTGGTCCATGAACTTCTCGGCGTAGGAGATGGTCGGGTTAATCCAGCGCACCTCGAGCATGAAGAGGAAGGGGATCAGGAAGGCGAGGTCCCAGGTGAGTGCCGATCGCAGGCGCTCCCTCCCGTAGAACCCCCGCGCTCCGGCGAGGACGATCGCGGCGAGGAACGGCAGGAGGGCGAGCCAGACCGGAAGGCCCAGAAGACCGCAATACCAGGATCCGAGCGTGAAGAGGAGGACCGATGCCGGGTATGCGGCGGCGGCCGCGAGGCTGCCGAGGGTGCGGTCGAGCGCCGGCCAGGTGCCGAGCTGGAGCAGTTTGACGACCGCAAGCCAGAACAGGACCGGGATGATGAACTCACCCGCCAAATGTCTCCTCCGTCTCGATCTCCCTGGAAAAAACCTTCTTTAAGAGATCCATCGACCAGTCACCGAAGTAATAGATCGATCCGACGCCCCCGATGAGCGTGACCAGATTCTTGATCAGGTGGTCGATGACCGCGATCAGCGTTGCCGTGGCTGCCGGTGTCCCCGCGAGGCCCAGGGTCAGCGCGAGCGCGAGTTCATAGGTTCCGATCCCGCCCGGGGTGATCGGGACCGCCTTGACGAGGTTGCCGATGACGATCGCGAGGACGACGACACCGAACGGGACCGGCTCCTGGAACATCAGGACGACCGCAAAGCAGACCAGCACGTCGACGAGCCATATGAGGAGCGACGTGCCGCTGAGCGCGGCAAGGGACCGTGGGTTGAGGGAGGCCTGTTTCACTTCATCGAGCATCCTCTGGATGATGACGACGATCCGGTTCTCGGACTTCAGCCTGCCCGACCAGAGAAGAACGATAAAGAAGATGCCTCCTGCAACGAGGGGGACGATGATGACCGTGATGAACCAGTCGGGGACGGCGAGGACGGCAAGGATGAACGGGAGCGCGAAGGCGCCGAGGACCGCGATCATCAGGATATCGAAGACTCGCTCGACGATGAGGGACGAGAACCCCTGTGAGTACGTGGCATCGCCCTCGTGCTTCAAGATGAGCATCCGCACAAAGTCGCCGAGGCGTGCAGGAACGATGAGGTTCGCCGTCTGGGAGATGAAGATACAGGCGGTCGAGAACCCAAGGCTTTTCCTGATGTTAAGCCCCTGCAGGATGAACTGGTACCTGAACCCGCGAAGGACCCAGGCAACGACGCAGATCCCGACAGCGGCAAAGAGGAAGGGTATCACGGCGTGTTCGAGCGTCAACAGGAGGTCGTCCCATACGCGGTAGAGCATGTAGACGACGATCCCGACCGCGAGCAGGGTGGGGATGACGATGGCGCTAACCTTCTTCCACATGAAGTCGCCACCAGAGTTGCACAATCGCCGATCCCATCTCGACAACGTCTTTTCTTCGGACAGTCGTCCCCGCTCCCTGCCGCCACTGCACGGGGAACTCCTGTACCCGGTAGCCGCTCTTCTGTGCCCGCACCAGCACCTCGGTGTCCCAGAACCAGTGACCCGCGGTCACCGACGGGAGCAGGGTGAGAAGGCGGTCACGACGGAACGCCTTGAACCCGCACTGGTGGTCGTGGAGCGAACTCCCGAGGATCGTCCGGACGAGCATGTTGTAGCCGCGGCTCGCTATCTCCCGTCCGCCGCTCCGGTTGATATTGCTCTCGGGGAGGAGGCGGGAGCCTGTTGCGATATCGTAGCCATCTCGGATGGCGCCGATCAGTTCTGCGAGGTGCCGCATCTCGGTGGCGAGGTCGACGTCGTAGTAGCAGACGACCGATCCCTCTGCTCCCGTAAACGCACGGTTGAGCGCCCGACCCCGGCCGAGCCGCTCGTCGGAATGAAGCAGGCGAACTCGGGGGTCTTTTGCCTCATACTCCCTGACGAACTCGGTGCTTCCGTCGCTGCTCCCATCCTCGGCGACGATCAGTTCGAACCGCCCGGGTGCGATCGTCTCCAGCACCTCAAGCGACCGCGGTATGGCGGTCTTGAGCGCCACCCGGTCGTTGTAGACCGGCAGGACGGCGCTCACCTCGGTCTCACGCATCCGGGAACCTCGCGAGAACCCGTTTTGCCACTTCCTCTCCGGCGACGACCGAACCGTTCATGCTCCGCTCGGGATAGTTCGGGGGGCTGAACATCCCGGCAAGGAAGAGCCCGTGCTCTTCGTAGGCGGGCAGGCGATCCCGGAGCCCGGTCGTGTAGACCGGACCTGCGTACGGGTCGACGGCGAGCCGGTGCCAGTGTACCTCGCTCTCGCTGACGGAAAATCGCCTGCGGAAATCGTTGAGCATCGACTGCTCAAAGCCCTCCGGGAGCCGACCGGTGAAGTAGGATGCAAGGTAGACGATATGCTCGCCGTACCACGCGAGCGGGGCAAAATTGGTGTGCGAGACTACCGCGCCGTAGGGGGCCGCATCCTTCATATTCAGCCAGTATATGCCGTCGGTCACATCCCGGTCGAGTGCGAGGGTCATGCAGGCGGCCCCCTGGTAGGGCACCGGGGCGATATCGAGACCGGCGAGGTCCCCGGTCACCTGCGGCGGGAGTGTCGATACGACGCAGTCGTAGGCCTCGCCGTTGACAAGCCAGCCGTCGCCCTTCCGTCGGATCTTCTCGACGGGGGAGTCGAGCACGATCGAGGCGCCCCGTCCCGTCGCCTCTTCTTCAAGCCGCGCTATGAAGTGCCGGAAGCCCCCCTTCAGGTAGCCCAGGCGCTCGCCCCCGGCACCCCGGTCCGACCGGATCGCGATACGGGATATGAGCCAGGCCGCGGAGACCTCGCCGCGGCGGTCCCCGAACTTGCTCTTCAAGAGCGGTTCGAAGAACGAGGTATAGATGCCGGGGCCGAGGTTATCGAGGATGAAATCCTTCGCGGTTATCCCGTCGAGCGCCGAGACGTCGAGCCGCCGGGACCGCAGGGTCAGCAGGCCGAGGCGGGCCTTCTCGGTGAATGTGAGGTGGGGATAGCGCAGGATCTCGGTCGGGGTGGTGAGCGGGTGGATGGTCCCGTCGACGTAGTAGCCGGTGGACCCACGGAGCCATTCCAGCCGATCGGTCACCTGCAGCGTATCAAAAAGGCCGAGGAGACTGGTATCGCCGGCAAAACAATGGTGGTAATACTCCTCGATCCAGTAATCGTCGATCCGGTACGAACCGAGGCAGCCACCCAGGGCAGGCCCTCGCTCAAAGAGATCTACCTGATGTGTTCCGGCAAGTTCGAGAGCCGAGACCAGACCGGATACCCCTCCCCCCGCAATGCAGATCTTCATCGCTCACCATTATGTCTGAAAATTATAAGAACACTTTTGAGTTATAAAGTATACAACGTCTTTATACATAAACGTCGATATTATTGATTAGGCAATATGAGGGTGTGAAGCTGAATGAGGGTCTTCTTCATAGGATTCGGTCAGGCTGGGGGCAAAATCGTTGATATGTTCATCGAACAGGATAAACGAATGCAGACCCAGAATTTCAGGGGAATCGCTGTAAACACGGCACGCACGGACCTGATGGGGCTCAAAAATATCGAATTGAAGGACCGGCTCCTGATCGGGCAGACGGTGGTTAAAGGTCACGGTGTCGGGACCGATAACGTAACCGGGGCGCGGGTTACCGCCGATGAGATTGACGCGATCATCAACGCGATCGACTCGAGGGGGACGCACGATGTCGATGCCTTCGTCATCATCGCGGGTCTCGGCGGGGGAACGGGTTCCGGAGGTTCGCCGGTCCTGGCCCGGCACTTGAAGCGTATCTACCGGGAACCGGTCTATGCGATCGGCATCCTGCCTGCTCCCGAGGAAGGTAGACTCTACTCGTATAACGCAGCCCGTTCCCTGAGCACCCTGGTGAACGAGGCGGATAACACCTTCATTTTTGACAACAGCGCCTGGAAGAACGAGGGTGAGAGCGTCAAAGATGCCTACAACCGGCTGAACGACGAGATTGTCCGGCGGTTCGGGGTGCTCTTCCGTGCAGGCGAGGTCGGCAAGGCAGGCATCGGTGAGATGGTCGTGGACTCAAGCGAGGTCATCAACACCTTGCGCGGCGGCGGTATCAGCACCATCGGATACGCCATCAGCGAGAAGGTCAGCCCGCGCACGAAACAGAATCAGGGGTTCTTCTCAGGCCTTCGGCGGAAGAAGGAGAAGACCGAGGAGGTGTTGACCGGGGAAGACAAGTCGGCGAAGATTATCGCTCTCGTCAGGCGTGCCATGCTCGGGCGCCTCACCCTCCCGTGCGACTACTCGACGGCGGAGCGGGGGCTTGTTCTCCTTGCAGGCCCGCCGGACGAGATGGACCGGAAGGGCGTCGAGAAGTCGAAGAGCTGGGTGGAGGAGAACATTGCGGGCGTCGAGGTGCGTGGCGGGGACTATCCGGTGCAGAGCGATTACGTCGCTGCAGTGGTGGTCCTTGCGACGATCGGGAACGCCCCCCGGATCACCGACCTTCTCGAAATTGCAAAGGCTACGAAGGAAGATGTCTTGAAATCAAAGGAAAAGCGTTCAACCATGTTTGATGACGGCATAGAGCCACTGTTTGAGTGAGGAGACGCAATGAAAGCAAACATCAGATGGATCATGTTCCTGCTGGCACTGGTCTGTGTCGTGCAGGTGGCGTCGGCATTCGACGTCATCAAAGAAGAGATAAAACCCGAAAGCGACGTTCTCGAACCCGGTCAGAGCGTGAACACGCACTATGTGTTCTCTTATAGGATGCTCTCCACAGGCAGTACCTACATGGACGATGAAAAATTCGAGTTCAGTACCGGGCTGCAAAAACCTGCCTGGGATTTCAAAATCCGGCGTGAGGGTTATCCGGATATAGTCATCCCCACAAGAGGAGGTCCCTACCAGACCCTGTTGGAGTTCGATGTGGGTTACAGTGGTGAAGTCCAGCTCGATGTTCAGCTGCGCGGTACCGTGCCCACAACCTCAACCGGGAAGTTAGAGGTCGTCAAGCTTGAACATTTCAGGGACAAGACTGTGGAGGATGAATACCTTATGACCCGCGACGTCGTGGGTTCGGCCCAGGTCGCGGGTTCCCTCTCCGCCCAGCAGCAGCGGCTCAAGGACCTGAAGGCCGATATCGACGAAAAATCCGCACAGGGTGTGGATGTCACCGCCGTCCAGGCCGAATACAATGCCGCGAGCCAGGCGCTCACCAGCGCCGCGTCGGCAAGTCCGTCACAGGCGGCGAGTTACATCGCCACCGCCAAGACTGATATCGACGAGGGAATTGCGCTCCTTGATAAGGTATGGGCTGAAAAAGCGGTCGCCGACACCGGCGCGACGATCGAGTCTCTCGATGGTATGATCACCTACTTTGTCGAGAACCGCTCGATGGCGAGCGACCCGCAGGTGGTTGCCATCATGACCAAGCGCGAGAGCGCAGTCCAGTTCTATTCCCAGGCGCAGGATAATCTGAATGCCAAAAATTATCCGCTGGCACGCTCGAAGGCGGCTGACGGCCTGAGTAAGGCGAACGAGGCTTTGACCGATGCGAACAACCTGAAGGAGAAGATCGGCGAGGGGTTCAACTTCGGCGGTAACCTCCTCCTCTACATCGGTGTCGGGGTCATCCTTGTCCTCGTTGTCGTGGGCGTTGTCTTCTACCGGAAGAAGAGCGGCTGGGACGAGCTCGGTTAACCCCGGCGACAAGCCCTCTTTTTTCACATCCCTCTATCTTTCCATCTCCCCCCGGTGTTCCTCTGGGGGTGCCTGCTGTACTGCTTCTCCCGGGACGGTGCTCTATCGTTATCCGGGTCTCCTGAGGTTTGCCTGGCGTGGGGCTAACTCCCTCATAACCTTCAGTGCTCACGCTCTTGATATTCCAGGCGATCAATAGGTCAGGGAAGTTCCCGGTGCTGAGAACGCCTTCTTCACGGTGAAAACGGGCAGGAGGCCCCCGCCCCCATCCGGGGGCGGTTAAATCTGCAAAAAAGAATCGCTGGTCCACGCTCTCTATGCGGTTGTCCCTGCGGGGACTCTCGAGAATACCTCGAGGTTTCTGCTCCCCGACTTCCCATCACGCAGGAAGTAGTACTCAAGCAGCCTCTCTTTGTTCTCATCGTACGAGAACCAGTAGTTCAGCCGGCTCGTCTCCTTCACGTAGCCCTCCAGGGTCGGGTAGGTATCGCCATCGTGGGTGAGCACAAGGTCAAAGTCCCCGCCGTATATCGTCGGCTCGCTCACCTTCTGGCTGTAATACGCGAGTTTAGAGGCGC
>NZ_DAOSET010000016.1:0-49637 GCF_035363275.1 Methanoculleus sp.
GCCGGAGTGGAGGCGTAACCGATGCCTGGAGAGATCATCCAGTTTGAGGAGATGGGGCGGCGATGACGGCGCAGAAGAAGACGCCGACGCCCCAGCAGCGTCTCAGAGAGCTGGCTGCATTCCTTCCCCAGTTCGAACAGCCCGGCTTCTGCTTCGGCGATTGGGACTATCCCGAAGGGTCATCCCTCCCCTGGTATTCGTTCTCCCGGGTTACTAACGAGTACATAGAAGCAGCCTACGATCTCGAATGGGTCCGTCTTGACTTCGACTGGCCTACCTGGATGGAGACGCCTGAGGCAATACAACTCCGTGACGACGCCGGGGCCCTGAGCAGAGCAACTCCAGAACAGTTGTCCCGGTTGCTTACCGTACTCATCCGTCAGGATCGATACTGTGATGGAGCATTCGCCGATGCCTTTGAATCCGGTTTGCTTACTGCGATCTGTCGTCGTGCCGCTCAGTTAGAATCTGAAATAAAAGGCTGATGCAGTTCATGCGCCTCCATGAAGAGCGTGGTAGCGGCATTGACAAGATCGTATCCCGGACCTGAGTTCTAAGCTCCCGGCTCCTTTCTTCGAAGTTGCGGGAGAGGCCACCCGGTCAATCCTCTTTGCACCCCGGCCGCTCGCCAGGATGGACAAGGCCGACCGTGTGCGGGCCTGTTACCTCCATGCCTGCCTGAAATATGTCAACCGGGAATACCTGACAAACAGTTCTCTGCGTGAGCGATTCGGTATCTCCTCGAAGAATAGTGCAACAGTTTCACGGTTTATCAAAGAGGCAGTGGAGATGGGAGAGATTGTCCCCTACGATCCAGACGCAGCTCCAAAGATGATGAAATATGTCCCGTGGTGGGCGGCACCGGATGGGAGGAATACTTGATGAGCTGTATTCAGAGCGCCTGCTTCCGGAAATTAACGTCAGCGGTATTGCTGGCGATCTGTATATGTCCAGATATCTGCCGGTTTTTCCGTACTTGATGGGTACTTGATCCCGGCCCATGAAATCACCCGCATTCAGTTTCCGGTAAACGTTGCCGAGCGATAGAACAAGGGCATCGCTGTTCTCCTCAGCATGGTGAAATCGTATGCCTCGTGTCTCCCGACGTTACACAGATCCGGATGTCGAATCTTACCTATCACTCACATGTTCCCCCTTCGGGGGTCCGGCCGCCCAGACCCCGGACATCGTAGAGGCTGGTTTCCGAAAGAATGAGTTCCCGGTTGGCGATGATGTGCCGGTAGTCCCCGGTGTAGAGCACCGTGCCGTCGATCGCCACAGCAACGTCGTGGGCGTCGAGGAGCACCTCGCAGTCGTCGTAGTCGTCGATGACCGCACTGAACCGGTTCCAGATATCGCGGTAGGGCTCCGTTCGTGCATGGATGGCCAGAATTTTCCGATCCTCAAGAACCAAACGCCGCCGCCGGCAGAGTTCTTCATACCGCTCTTTCACCGCGAGGAGCGTCTTGTGGGCCGCTGCTGGCTGCTCGCTGCACGCGAGATCGCGGGAGATGCGCACTGCCATATCGACGAGCCAAGACCTTGCCGCCGGAATCCGGGGGAGAGAAGGTGGATTATGCGCCCCAGGAAACCAGGGTGTGTCGATAGTATACCCAACAGATAATGGACATTTATCAGACATATATCGGACATATCGGACACCCAATACTAAGAGGAATTTTTCAGATATACGGGCAGGCTACAAAGACAGGAACAGAAATCGTGGTTAGAGAAGAGAAATGCATGATTCCCGGAAGCCCGGGTGAACGCACCGGCGTGCTACCCCCTCCCTCACAGGATCGCCCCCTCCGGGAGTTCCTCCGGCTCCGGCGGCGGGGGAAGATCAGTCTCCACCGACCAGCCGGGGTGTAGCAGCGCCTCCGTATAGGCACACTCGGCAATCCAGTAGAGGTCGCGGTCACCATACATCCGGCCGAGCAGATGCACCTCCACCCCGCCCCGGATCCGGTCCAGCAACGCCCGGTATACCCCGCCGGGGCTGCCGCGGACCTCGTAGTTGATCCTGTCGGGAGCGTGGGGGTCGTCGCCCTCGCCCCGGACGACGATCGCGGCTCCCTCACGTTTCAGGGTTATCGTCCAGTGCGCCATAGGTGACTATGGCGCTGACGGACCCATAAGCGTATGCAAATCCGGCTAAACCGGTCGATGTGAATACGAACCGTGCCGGAGCATTACATCGTCTTAATAGATAGCGAAGGCCGGCCTAACATCGGATCGAGAGGCCCTCGCGTAATGTGCCCAAATGTTCGGAGCTTGCGATCAAATGTTCGAAGCTCCCCGGCAAATGTTCGGAGATCGGCTTCGAACAGATCCCGGGAACTCCGAACATCCACCCGCCATCGGGTGGCGGCCAGAACGGTAGGAGAACGTGCTCCGGCCCGGCCCCTTACTCATCGGAAGCCCTTTCCCGACCGGGCCGCCAAGAGCCACGGTGATGTCGTGCCGGTGCTCTTTCGTCACCTCTTTGAGCCTGCCTTCACGCATCCTCGGGAAGGAGGTGACGACCCGCTCCTACGTGAGATGCTCACGCTCGCCGAAGGTGCTCATAGCGCACCGGCGCCTGCGGGCCGGCCTCGCGAGTCCCGACCGAGAGGGCGATCTTGCCGAGGACGAAGTCCACCGCCGCGTCCACGAGGTCGAAGACCGTGCCCTTGTAGACCCGGTAGGACGGGATCGGTTTGGCGACCCCGGTGCCGTGGAAATTGGCGCACTTGATCTCGGAAGAGATCAGGAACCGTTGCGGCTGCTTCCCGAAGAGGAGGACCGCGGCGTTCGTCAGGTGCCCGTTATCAAGCAGGTTCAGGTGCTCCAGCAATTCAGTGGGAGAGGCATCGGGGGCGAGGGGGAACCGGCGGGTTGTCCTGGCCGTGCGGAGGAACCACGCCATCTGCTCCGGATCAAGGTCTTCGGATATACAGCGGGAATTTCTTCGTGCATATCCATAGAATCGAGACAAGTATATATAGAGGTTCGACCTTCCTCCGCCCACTCTGGGGGGAGAGTTTACGTCAACCTTGGATGCCGCCTCGAGCACAATGGGGGTTAAAACCACAATCTGGAGAATATTTACCGATATTTCTGCTCTTCTTTCTCATCCTCATTTTGCACTAAATTGGATCAACCATACCTTCTGGTATAAAAATTACCAGATAGACAGATTCATAGGACAAACCTGGTCAGGTATCTGGCAATGGATAAATAAACCCGTTGTGTGGCTGTTCGCAACTGCGGGGCTTGTTGTTGTTGCTGAACTTGCATATTGTTCCCTGGATCCGGGGAGCGCAACATTCGTTACATTGAATTATGCAACACTGGGCACATGCCTGAATAGAATATTCTCCCTAAACGAACTTGTGAAGATCCTTCTGGTATATTTGATTTTTGTGGCATTGTATGGGCTCGCGTCTCTTATGTATAATGACAGATTTTACGTGAAAAATTTTGTAGATCATGCTGGAACCGGTTCAACAGCCGGAATTCTCAATAATCTGCTCCTTGCGGAGTTCGACCGTATCGGAAGCCTTTATCAAGATGTCAGCGAACGACAGAAAGTAGTCTCTGAAAGGAGACAACCTGTGAGCTCTTTAGGGGATGTCTTCACGCGTCCTGACGGTATCAAGGCGGTCCCCCCACAAATAAGGCAAGAAGGATTTGTCGATTCTTCCGCCTTCATTGCCGCTCCTTCAGGATCTGCCTGTAGCATGTCCACCACGGTATCTCCGGATTATTTCCCGACAATCCGGTGTTCGGCGGTCACTTCCCCGACCTCTGCAAACATCGCGGCGATGGGGCAGAAGCGGGTTATCGTCTGATCGATGATTCCCGAGATCACCTCGTCGTCCACGGCGGCGCGGAGGGTGATCGTCAGGTGGACGCGATCGAAGAGCGCCGGCATGGTCTGTCGCCGTGTCGCATGGATCGCAATGGCCATCTCGTCGGGGACGATATCGTGATCCGAGAGAGCAAGAAGGATCTTGATGCCGACGCATCCACCGAGCGACGCGATGAGGTAGTCGATGGGGTTGGGCGTCTTCCCGCCTCCGCCCAGGTGACGGTGCGCATCGATTCGAATGCTCTCGCCGGACGGGAGGGCGGCGGAGAACCGCATTCCGCCGTCGTACGATATCGTCATATCGACCGGGTTGAACTCCATCCGGGACCTGTCCCAGGGGATCTCTGCGTTCATCATACAACCATTGCATTCCGGCCATATAATACGGAAAGCCGCACAGCTGCCATCGCAGCCAGAACGGGCTTTCCGGACGTGGATCGCGCCCGGGCATCTTCTCGGCCGATACGCGATCCGCCAGGCGATGTTCCATAGGAGTAGAACTTAAGCACCGGAGGTGCAACCCCAGGGTAAAAGCCGTTTCCCCATTCAGATCTCAGTAATGTCGGTCAGGGTATTTCCGATGCAGGGGTCATCCCAAAAGGGCCTGCAAACCATTGCTGCATGTTGATCGGAACATCTACCCACGAGATTTATACCTCCCGGACCATACTCAGTGCCGCCAGGGGGACAGTATCCACCACCCTCACGCCAGCTCGTGCTTCCGGAGGAACTCCCGGACCTGCCTCGACTCGATCCAGCCCCGGTCGAGTTCCCGGACGTAGTTGTTGATCCGCTCGACCTGCTCCCGGATCCGCTCCACGGCCACCCCTTCCTCGAGCACCTCGGTCATGCCGAGGATCACCTGGAGCGGCTGGCGGATGTGGTCGCCAAGGATTGCGAACTGCTCGATGTTCCGCTCGATCTGCTCGAACGCCTGCTGCCGGAGGTGCTCGTTCTGTTTCCGCTCCGTGATGTCCCGGCCGACCACGTGGACCCCGACCACCGATCGATCGCGGACGATCGGGGACTCGTTCAACTCTAAAAATGCTGCCGACCCGTCTTTTCGGCGAAACTCGATCCCGAGCCCCTCGACCGGCTCGCCTGCGGCTATCTTCGTTCGCCCCTTCTCCCACTCGGGGAGCGACGACGGAACAACGTAATCGCGGCACTTGCAGCCGATGAGTTCGTCGGGGGTGTAGCCGAGGATCCGCATGACAGCCGGGGATATGTAGGAGATCCCCCCTTCGTGATAACAGGTGTAGATCAGGTCGAAACTCTGCTGCATAATCTCCTGAAACTGTGATTCGCTCTTCTGAAGGTCCTCTGCCGCCTGGACGCGCTCGATCGCCCTTCCCAGGCGTCCTGCAATGGTATCTATCAGCGACCGTTCGTCGGCGAGGAACGGGCCGTCGTCCATCTCCGGTTTCTCGTGGAGGTAACAGACCTCCACCGTGCCGACCGTCTCGGCGTAGGCGACGATCGGCGACGTCTGCCGCCAGGGGGTCTCGCGGAACCCCTCCGTCTCAAACTTGCGGCCGCGCAGCGTGATCCTGGCGACGAGATCCTCCGGGAACTGCCAGCCGGAAGGGAGCGCCCGGGTTACTTCAGAGAAGATCTCGTCGAGCGACCTTCCCGGCTGCTCAACGATGCGGGAGACCGCATACAGGATTGAGAGTTCTTTCACCCGCTCGTTCAGTTCGTGCGTCCGCTTCCGCAGGGCCTCCTCCCCCTGCTTCTTTCCGGTGATATCCCGGACGACGACCGCGACCCGGGTGACGGCACCCGACGCATCCCTGACCGGGTAGAGAACGGTGCTGTACCACCTCCCCTGCCGCATCTCTTCGAACCGCATGAACTTGCCCGAGCCGGAGACCGCCTGCAGGCGTGACCTATATAACCCGACCATATCTTCGGAGAACAACTCGATAGCGTTCATGCCGATGAGGCCCTCGCGACTCATCGATACCCGCCGGAGCAGCCTATCGTTGGCGTCGATAAAGCGACAGTCCATATCCACGAGAGCGATCATATCCGCCGGGGCATTGAGGAGAGCGCGGGCGGTCGCCTCGCTCTCCCTGCGTTCATCCTCGGCGCGCTTCCGATCCGTGATGTCGTAGAGCTGCTCGATAACGAACGCCACCTCCCCCCCGGGACCAAGGATCGGGCTCGAGCGGCACTCCAGGTACCGCCCGAGTTCGGGGACGAACTTCTCGACGACCTCTCGCTTTTTGCTCGCGAGCGCACGGTCCGTCGCACAGATCGTGCAGGGTCCGGTCCGCCCGATGAGTCCGTAGCATGTCCTCCCTTTCACCTCCTCCGGCGTCATCCCGAGCATCTCGTAGCCGGCACGGTTGTAGCGCAGGATAGTATGGTCCGGCAGCTGGACGCCGACGATGTCGCCGAGGTTCTCGAAGAGCCCCTCAAGCAGGGTGTTCACCTCCTCCAGGCGGCGCCGGGTCTTCTCTTCCCGGGTGATGTCCTGCCAGGTGACGACGGCGCCGGATATCCTCTCCCCGGTTATGACGGGTGAAGCGGATACGGCTATGTGGATCTCCTCGTCGCCGGCCGCGGGGATGACGAACCGGCAGGACGTGAGCGTCTCTCCCCTGAGTGCCCGGTGCCCGGGAAGGTCCCGGGATTGGACCGGCCTGCCGTCGAGATAACGGAGCGGTGCGTCCTGCATCCCCGAGAGTGACCGGGTTATCGGGTTCTCGTCTCCCGGACCCGCCACGACCGGCCTGCCGTCGGCACCGTAGACAATCCCCTGCCTGCCGATGGCGGCGAAGAGTGCATCGCGCTCCAGATTTACCCGGGCATTCCGGGCGGCAAAGTCCCGGTTCTCAGCGAGCAGGGCTTCGATGCCGGCTCTCAGCCTCTGCCGCGACCGGTGGTCGAGAGCACCATCGACGTCCTGCAGCATATCCAGAAGGTCGGCCGGCGACGCGTTACAGAGATCCTCCATCTATCCTCCCTCTCCCTGGTGCCGCCGGAACTTCACGCATCTGCGCCCACGCCAATCTTCGTCCGGCAGAGAAAGACGGCAGGCTCCCGGAGCAGCAGAAGAGAAACCCAGGGCAGGAGCGCCCCGGCACGGCGATCGCTTGCAGAGACTACGTCATCAGGTTCGTCGAGCTGCCGGTGCATCGCCGGCGGTTCTGCAGATATGGACGTGAGATACTGAAACATCATCGGCTCCGGCAGATAAACCACCATAAATATAATTCAACTATAATAAAAATGACTGGGATCGGGGCCCTCACCCCAGAAGGCGATGACCGGGACTACCCGGCTGACCGGCCTGGAAGGCCCGATACGGTCCCGGCACGGAGAAGGCCGCCGGCCGCTGCACTATCGCCCACGCGGTTCCGGTGGTCGGGGCGTCGCGGAAACTTCCGGGGCCGGTCGGGAGGGTCCGTCGGCCCGGGCACGGCCGGAGAGCACCAACAACTATATACCAGAGAGAGCGATCTCTCCGTCCTGCGGCCGCCGATCCCTGCGATCCGCACCGGGTGCGATAATGGACCGTCGCAAAAACCGTCTCCTCCCGGCACTCTCCGGGATGGGAGTATTCTCGGCGACAAACAGCCAGTTTGTGGCCATCGCCCCCGAACTCGGGCTCATATTCCTCTTCATCGCGCTGGTATCCTGCGCACCGTTCCTGGTCGGTCTCTGGTACGGCGAGACCGGGCTCCTCCTCCCGATGGCCTCGGCGCCGGCGGGGTTCGGCATCATCGGGATCTGGCTCGCCGGCATCCCGAAGGTGGAGGGAGAGGCCCGTCTCTCCGCCGCACTCTCTGCGGTCGCCCTGATCTGGTTCGCCGCCGCCCTGATCGGTGCCCTCCCCTACACGTTCGGTCTCGGGCTTCCCTACACCGACAGCGTCTTTGAGGCGATGTCGGGATGGACCGGCACGGGGTTCTCCCTTCTCCCGTCGGTCGATACCACGCCGAAGATGCTCCTCTTCTGGCGGTCCCTGACCCAGTGGATGGGCGGGCTCGGGATCGTCGCGTTCAGCATCGCCCTCGCGGGGAGATCAGGCCTGACCCGGTTCCGGCTCTACCGCGCGGAAGGACGGTCAGAGACGTTCATGCCGAGCGTCGTTGCCACAGGCTTTGAGATGTGGCGGATATACCTGGTGCTCACGGCCCTCGGTGTCGGGCTCGTCCTCCTCTCGGGCATACCCCTCTGGGACGCCGTGAACATCGTCATGACGGCGATATCGACCGGCGGGTTTGCGGTGCATACGGCCGGTATCCTCTACTACAATAGCCCGCTCCTCGAGATGCTCATCGTCCCGGTCATGATTGCCGGGGCTCTGCCGTTCAAACTCTATTTCCTCCTCTACTACAAAAGGAGATTCGGGTTTCTCACCGACCGGCAGGCGATCCTCCTCTTTGCGCTCATCCTTGCCGGGTGCGCCGTCGTCACGTTCGACCTCGCGACCATCTCCTCTCTCGCCCCCGCCGAGGCCCTCCGGCAGGGCATCTTCATGACGGTAAGCGGCATCACCTGCACCGGGTTCCAGAACGCCGACCCCCGGAGTTGGTACGCCACCACGGTGATGGCCCTCACCGTGCTGATGCTGATCGGCGGGTCGGCGGGAAGCACCGCCGGCGGCATCAAACTCGGCAGGGTCATCCTCGGCCTCGAACTGCTCAGATGGTGGTTCCTGAGGCTTCAGGCCGGCCGGCGGGCAATCACCCCGCTCCGACACGACGGGCGGGCGATCCTCGAGCACCTCCCGGAGTACGAGGTCTCAAAGAGCATGCTCGTCGCCGTGCTCTTCATCCTGGTGGTCGCGGTCGCCACCCTCCTCCTGCTCCACCTTGCGCCGCAGGGGGGGTTCGACTCCGCCGACGTCGTCTTCGAGGTCGTCTCCGCCGTCTCCAACGTCGGGATCAGCACCGGGTTCGTGAACCCCGGCATGAGCCCCGCGGCGAAGTGGCTTTTCATCATCGTTATGTGGGCAGGGAGGCTCGAGATCGTGCCCGTCATCGCCCTGGCGGCCGGGGCGTCGCGGAGGCTGGAACACGCCGTGTTCCGGTGAAGACATTCATCGGCAGGAGAGGGGAGACACATATCAGACCGGAGATCCGGCCGAAAAAAAGAAAACGTGAAGGTGAGAGGCCTGATGCTCCTGAAGGCCTAGTTCTTCTTAGCCTTGTCCTGCTTCTCCGCCTTCTTATCCTGCTTCTTGTCCTGGGACTTGTTCTCCTTTGCCATAAATGACACACCTCCTTCCCGAGGTGGGATATTACTGATGTTAGCGATTCAAGATATATATTTTACGCTCGAACAGCCAGTTTCCCCTCAAATTACGGCAAAATTCGGCGATTTTAACCACCGCGGACCGTGGGGGAGATCGGGGGTCGCGCCGGAGCGCCGTTGCAGCACGGGATCGCAAAAATTGAGTGAGAATGGGAGCAGGAATGGGGCCTTTTATGCCCCGCGCCTGACACTGGAGAGCATGTAGAGCGCAATCAGGGAGAGCCCTCCGACCACCTCGACGCCTACCACGATGGCCACGGCCGGGACGGCCCCGGCGGCCGAGAGGATCTCCGATATCGGGCCGAGCTCGACCGGCGTCCCCACGGGCGCCGATCCCGGCTCGGCGAGCCAGTCGTAGAAGAGCCCGGCACCGACCGCAAGCATGACGGCCGCCATGAGGACGAAGATGAGCAGCCCCAGGACCTCGGTCTTTCGCAACGGTCTTCCCGCAACACGCATTGATGCCAATTTGACACCCCCGTTCTCATGCATTCGTCTCACCCCATGCCGCCCGTCGGAAAGACGGGGCTGAGAGGCTCTTGCCGAAAGTAGTCTTCTGAAGGATGCACGCTGCGTGAGTCCGCTTATCGAGCAATGCGGCGCAGGGGACCCCCCAGCCGGTGATCACGAGTCCGGGCGGGGCTCTATAGTCAATCGTCATAACAGGGAGGCCTGCTGCTATACCTGCGGTCTGTACAGCCGGCAGACGGGGGGTCACGGAATCACCCGGTACATGCGGTATCTCTCCATTCATCAGAGTAGGATCGTGGGCAGGCCGATGCCGGAGTCGCGGGCACGATTCTACATGATTGAACATGACAATACTATGAGACAGAGGATGTATTTAATGGTATGCACCCAACCCCGATGCACCCGGAGGGTCGGACCCCCGGGGGATCAGGATACGCACCGGGGATTTGACCGCCGATACGGCGATGCGCCGCCGCCTGGAGATCGGGGCGGCTGCCATCAAGGTAAAACTGCTGTTTCCGGAAGTTTGTTGCTGAAACAGTTCAGAATACACCAAGACTTTTATCCGTTTCTCCCCAACGAATATGAGAATGCCTCGCCTTTACCTCGGGAAGATCCTGCTTCGCTGGTGCGACGCCTGCCACGCTCCCGTGCTCTCCGGGGTCTGCGCCTGCGGCGCCCCGACCCACCCGGTAGCCGTCACGCCGCCGGGAGACGCACGGCCCGCGTTCCCCGACGACATCGAGCGGATCAACAGCATATTCAGCGATCACTTCGGAGCGCCGCTGATACCGGAAGGCCATATCGCACTCCTGAACAAAGTTCCTGCCGAGGACCGCATGGACGAGATCGTCCTCGGCGGCGCGGTCGTGGGCGCGGTCCGCTACATCCCCGACGAGCAGCGCTGGGAGCCCCTCCCGCGCCCGGGCGCCGCGGCGTACCTGCGGCCGACGAAGCGCTACGTCGTCGCCGACGACGGGGCGGTCCCGTCCATCCGTGACGGGGGAGCAAGCCTCCTCGCACCGGGCCTCGTCTCGATCGACCCCGCCGTCCACGAGGGCGACGAGGTCTTCATCCTGACGGGGGCCGGCGAGTGCATCGGCGTCGGCAGGGCAAAGGTCGACGCCGCTACCGCCGCGACGATGGAGCGGGGGCTTGTCGTCCGGACACGGAAGAACACACCCTCGGTCCCGGTCCCCGGCAAGGCGACCTGGGAGGATGCGATCCGGGCAAACGAAACTCTCCTCGCAGACTACGAGGCCGCGAGCATCAAGTTCGTCCGGGACGTGGCGGAACGGAACCCCGAGCGGCCCACGGTCTCCTACTCCGGCGGAAAAGACAGCCTTGCGACCCTGCTCATCGTCTTAAAAGCGCTCGGCCCGGTGCCGCTCCTCTTTGCCGATACGGGGCTCGAGTTCCCGGAGACCTGCGAGAACGTGGATGCGGTGGCGGAACGCTACGGGCTTGAAGTCTTCCGGGTCTGCGATGAAGAGACCTTCTGGCATGAGTTCGAGAAGAACGGCCCGCCGGCGGTCGACAACCGCTGGTGTTGCAAGGTCTGCAAACTCCACCCCGTCGGCCGTCTGATCGGCGAAAACTGGGGAGAGTGCCTCTCGTTCATCGGGCAACGGAAGTACGAGTCGGTGAAGCGGATGCAGAGCCGGCGGGTCTGGCGGAACTCCCACGTCCCGCAGCAGCTCTCGGCGGCTCCCATCCAGCAGTGGACGGCGATGCATGTCTGGCTCTACATCTTCCGCGAGAAGGCCCCCTACAACCGCCTCTATGCGCGGGGGCTCGACCGTATCGGGTGTTTCATGTGCCCCTCGAGCGACCTTGCGACGTTCGAGATCATCAAGGAGTCCTGCCCCGATCTCTGGGAGATGTGGCTTGGGAGACTCACCGGGTGGCAGGAGAAGCAGGGCCTCTCCTGCGACTGGATCGAGCGCGGGTTGTGGCGCAAACAGGGAGATGCGGATGAAGAAGAGGATAGTTATAATTGATTACGGTCTGGGCAACCTGCGGAGCGTCCTCCGCGGGCTCGAGCGGGCAGGAGCCGTACCGGCGATCACCGCAGACCCGGAGCTGATTGCGGCGGCCGACGGCATCATCCTCCCCGGCGTGGGGGCGTTCCGCGAAGGAATGGAGATGCTCGGCAGCCTCAAGGACACGGTCCTTACCACCGCAAACGATACGCCGCTCCTCGGCATCTGTCTCGGGATGCAGATGCTGATGGACTCAAGCGAGGAGCACGGCATCCACCGGGGGCTCGGCCTCGTGCCGGGAGACGTGAAGCGTTTTATCCCGGCCGCCGGGGAGAAGGTCCCCCACATGGGGTGGAACACCATAACGATCGAGCAGGAGACCCCGCTCTTTGACGGGCTCCGCGAGGAGGAGTACGTCTACTTCGTCCACTCCTACTACGCGGCGGCCGCACCGGCCCACACCCTCGCGAGCACCGCCTACATCCACCCCTTCGCCTCCGCCGTCGGAAACGCTCTCACCTACGGCGTCCAGTTCCATCCCGAGAAGAGCGGTGCGGTCGGTCTCCGTATTCTTGAGAACTTCATCGAGCGGGTCTGTTGAGCGGGGCCTGCAGACAGGTTTTTCGGCCGCCGATGGGGGCGGTGCTATGTTGGTGTGCTTGTGTAGCGGCGGGGTTGATAGTTATCGCATTTACTGTTAGGAGCATTTCAGAATAGCTCAGGCGCCGCGAGGCGCGGCAAACAGAGCGACCAAAACGAGGAAAACATCACGGTACAGTGGACCGTGGAGATATCGCCTCTGGGGGAACGACTGTCGAAACGGCAGGAGTTCGAGCACCGTCAGGTGCGAGTTGCGCACCATCAAACCCATAAAAAAAGGAACGGGCGGTTCAGTTCCCGTTCGCGTGTTTCCGCAGTTCCTGGTCTCGGAGGATGTTCCGCTGGATCTTCCCGGAGATGGTCTTGGGGAGCTCCGAAACAAACTCGATCGCCCGCGGATACTTGTACGGAGCGGTGCTGTTCCGGACGTGCTTCTGGATATCCTTGACCAGCGACTCGGACGGCTGGTAGCCGGGCTTCAGCACGATGAACGCCTTGACGATCATCCCCCGGATCAGGTCCGGCGACCCGACGACCGCCGACTCCTGGACGGCCGGGTGCTCCATGAGGGCGCTCTCTACCTCGAACGGTCCGATGCGGTACCCCGAGGACTTGATGACGTCGTCGTTGCGCCCGATGAACCAGAAGTAGCCGTCCTCGTCCATACATGCCTTGTCGCCGGTGTAGTAGAATCCGTTCTGGAACGATTCCCGGTTTGCTTCGAGGTTATCCAGGTACTCCACGAAGAGCCCGACCGGCCGGGGATCGAGTTTGACCGCGATCTTCCCTTCCTCCCCGACGCCGACCGGGTTGCCGTCGTCGTCGTGGAGTTCGATATGCCAGCCCGGCACAGGTCTTCCCATGGAGCCGGGCTTATGCTTCATGCAGGGGAGCGTGGCGATGCAGCAGACGGTCTCCGTCTGGCCGTATCCCTCGTAGATTGGCTGCCCGGCGCCGTCCTGCCAGACGCGGGTCACCTCGGGGTTGAGCGGCTCACCGGCGCTGCAGCAGTGCCGGAGGTCCCGGAAGTCGAACTTGTCGAGGTCGGCAAGGATCAACATCCGGTAGACCGTCGGCGGTGCACAGAACGTGGTGACCTCGTACTTCTCTATCAGCGGGAGCAGTTCGGTCGCACCGAACTTCCCCCGGGTATCGTAGACGAAGATACACGCCCCCGCAATCCACTGCCCGAAGATCTTGCCCCAGGCGCACTTCGCCCACCCGGTGTCCGAGAAGGTCAGGTGAAGATCGTTCGGCTTGAGGTCCTGCCAGAGTGAGGCGGTGATGATGTGGCCGAGCGGGTAACTCTGGTTGTGCAGCACCATCTTGGCCTCCCCGGTGGTGCCCGAGGTGAAGTAGATCATCATCGGGTCGGTCGACTTCGTCTTCTTTGCGACCGGCATGCTGACCATATGGTGCGAGACACGTGCAGGGTACTCGAGTTCGTGCGGGTAACTCGCCCAGCCCTCCCGCTCTCCGTCCGCGAGGAAGAGGGTATCGAGCAGCGGGCAGGCATCGGCGACCTCGTCGACCTTCTCGGCGTTCTCCCTGTTCGTGATGATCATCCGGAACTTGCCGGCCTGCACCCGGTATTTGATGTCCTTGGGGGTCAGCATCGTCGGGCAGGGGCAGAAGACCGCCCCGAGCTTGACGAGCGCGACGACGAAGATCCACCATTCCGGGATCCTCGGGAGCATCAGCATGACCCGGTCGCCCTTCTTGATCCCGTACTTCAAGAGGATGTTCGCGGCACCGTTGGAGAGGTTCCGGAGGTCGCGGAAGGAGTATTTCTTCTCGTTGCCCTCCTGGTCCACCCAGATCATCGCCAGTTTGTTCCGGTCGGTCTCGGCCCACCGGTCGATCACGTCGTACCCGAAGTTGAAGTGCTCGGGGATGTTGATCGTGAAATTCACGCATGCGGCCTCGTAATCGGTTATATTGGGCCCGGAACTGTTTACCGGCGGCATGCCCGCCGGAGCCGCGTCCTGCACGGCGCTGCCGTCTGATGCACCGTCGAGGTGGTTCATGCAGAGTTCATTGAGCCATTCGGACCGGGATATTCCCCGGAATTCACACATCCCGTCGATCTTCTTCACCAGGTCATCCTGCATCGTGACCGAGTATCGCACCATACATACAATTTTGTGGTGCGGTATATCATTATTTTCTTTTGTTACGCACCGGTTTTTCAGGAAGTTGACCAATCTGCGGTGCGTTTGACCCGGATACGGGCTTAACATCGATCAGATCTGCCGCCCGGGGTGGAGGAGCGCACCGGTACCAAACATTCAAGTGAGAGAGGGTGCATCCGGACCGCATATGGCGGAGCAGACCATCCTCGTTACGGGCTCAACAGACGGTATTGGAAAAGCGACCGCACGCGCCCTCCTCTCGCAGGGTCACCGCGTCCTGCTCCACGGCAGGAACCTGGGGAAGGGCCGTGCCGTCCTCGCGGAACTGGAGGCTGCCACCGGTTCCGACCGGTTGAGCCTTTTTGTCGCCGACCTCTCGGTACAGGAGCGGGTCCGGGACCTCGCCCGGGAGGTCGGCAGGGCGGTCGACCGGCTCGACGTGCTCGTCAACAACGCCGGGGTCTTCATGCCGGAGCGGGAGGTTCTACCCGGCGGGATCGAGATGACGTTTGCCGTGAACTACCTCGCCCCCTTCCTGCTCACCCATGAACTCCTCCCGCTCCTCGAGCGAAGCGTGCCCGCGCGAATCGTCAACGTCGCGTCGATCGCCCACCGGAGCGCGCAGGCACCCGACCTGGCGAACGCGCCCGGCTTCGAGGATTACGACGGCTACAAAGCCTATGCCGTATCGAAACTCGGAATCGTCGCCTTCACCACCCGCCTCGCCCGGACCCTCGAGGGGACGGGGGTGACGGCAAACTCCCTCCACCCCGGGGTGATCGATACCAGGCTCCTCCGGGCCTATATGGGGGGGCGGAGCGGCGGCGCCCCCCGGAGAAGGGGGGGGAGGTGGAGGCGCGCCTCGCCGTCTCGCCGGACGCCGGCAGGATGAACGGCGGGTACTTCGAAGAGACACGGTGGGCACGCCCGTCGTCCCTCGCCCTCGATCCCGATGTCCAGGAGAGGTTCTGGGAGATGGGGCTCAACCTCACCGGATGAGACAGGGGTGATCCGGGGGGAAAGCATATGCCGGATGAAGGAGAGCGATAGCCCATGCCCGGTGACGGGCAGCGAGCACACAGGGGGAGATCGCATGAAGCGTGACATGAAAGGCGACGAGAAAGAAGAGACGAAAGAGTACTGGTGCGAGATATGCGGAGCGGCCTGCGACGAGATCACCGAAGAGACGTTCCCCGACCTGAGAAAGGCTCGGACGCTCTGCCCGGACTGCCGGAAGTCCTACGAGGAGTCCTGTAACCTGCAGTGACGGGCAGGGATGCACGACGTGTGAATCGGGACGCACCGCCGTCCGTCCACCCGGGATGGTTCAGGAAGGACCTTTTGTAGGGCCCGAGGAGAACAGGTGCGGAGCCTTCCCGGAAGAAGGCCCGGCCAAGCCGCGCGACCGTGCTATTCATGACGCTCACGACGTATTCCGGCGGGCGCACGACCACGCTCCCGGCCCTGGCCCAGGGCGACGGGATCCTCATCGTCGACGCCGATCAGAAGATAGTGCAGGCCAATGCACCGCTGCAGGCCCTTCTCTCTGCAGCGCGGGAGGAACTTATCGGAGCGGATGCTCTCGATACCATCCGGGGCCGCCTCTCTCCCCTCCTCGCGGAGGGCGAGTCAGGTGAGCGGGTCGTCGCCCTCCTCCGGGACGGGCCGTACCCGCCGCCGATAACCATCGGCATCCTGGTCCCCGGTTCCGGTATCCGGCGGGTATCCATCACATCGAGCGTGATCGAGGGCGCGAAACCCGTGCTCCGGCTCCTCGTCTTCCACGACACCGGCAAAGGAGGTGCCGAGCCGGTCCCGGGGCCTTACCGAGACCTCCCCCCGGTCTTCTTCGGCCAGGACCGCGACCTCCGCTACACGGGGGTCTTCATCCCCGGTGACGCCGGCCCCCTCTCGACCCTCACTCCCGGAACTACGGACGCGGACCTCTTCTGTCCGGAAGAGACCGCACGGCTAACCAGACTCAAACGCCGTGTTCTGGAGGCAGGGGAGGCGGTACGGGAAGAGATCCCCCTCACCATCAACAAAACCACCTACACCATCGACCTGATCCTGGTGTCGTTGAGCGACAGTGAAGGAGAGGTGACGGGGCTCATGGGAGCCATGCTCGATGTCACGGGTCAGCGTCGGCCCAGTGAAGCACTCTTAACGAGCGAGCGGCAGCTTGCCACCCTGATGAGCAACCTCCGGGGCATGGCCTACCGGTGCAGGGCAGACCGCAAGTGGGCAATGGAGTTCGTCAGCGAGGGAGCAAAGAGGATCACCGGCTACGCACCGGACGATCTCGTCGGCAACCGGCGGGTCGCTTACGCCGACCTCATCCACCCCGACGACCGGGAACGGGTCCGGGAAGAGGTCACCGCCGGGCTCGCCGAGGGGAAAGGTTTCCAGATGACCTACCGCCTCATCACCGCCTCCGGCCAGGAGCGATGGGTCTGGGAGCAGGGGCGGGGAGTTCCCGATTCGCAGGGCGGCGCCGGGGTGATCGAGGGCTACATCACCGATATCACCGATCGGGTCAGGGCCGAGGCCGCCCTTGCAGAGAGCGAGGAGCGGTTCCGCACGATATTCGAGGAGGCCGGGATCGGCATCATCCTGACCGATACGCAAGGGAGAGTCGTCAAAGTCAACCCGGCACTCCAGCAGATCCTCGGCTACAGCGCCGACGAGTTCCAGGAGATGACGGTCGCCGGGCTGACCCACCCCGACGACGTGGAGGAGAGCAGCAGATGCCTTGCGGAGCTGGTTACAGGAGAGCGCGATCTCTACCGGCTGCAGAAACGCTACGTCACCCGTTCCGGAGGGGTCGTCTGGGCCCGAGCGACCGTGACGGCTCTTCGCGACGCCGACGGAACCGTCCGGTATACGCTCGGTATGGTGGAGGATATCACCGCACGGAAGCAGGCCGAAGAGGACCTCGCCGAGAGTGAAGAGCGGTTCCGGAGTATCTTTACCACCAGCCACGCAGTCATGCTGATCATCGACCCGGAGACAGGGGCCATCGTCGATGCGAACCCTGCAGCGAGCGCTTACTACGGCTACCCCCGCGAGGTCTTCACCACGATGCGGATCAGCGACATCAACACGCTCAGTTACGAGGAGATACTCCAGGAGATCCAGAAAGCGGAACCAGATGGCGAGCGGCACTTCTCGTTCCGGCACCGGCTGGCGGACGGCCGGGTCCGCGACGTGAACGTCTTCAGCGGCCGGGTGGTCGTCCACGGGCGGGTGCTCCTGCACTCCATCGTCCACGACATCACCGAGCAGCGACGGGCGGAGGAGCAGTTCCGGGCGCTCCTCGACGCCATACCCGATGCAGCCCTGCTCATCGACCGTAGCGGAACGGTCCTCGCCTTGAACGAGGTGATGGCGGCACGGCTCGAAAAAAGTGTCGCGGAACTCCTCAGGACGAACATCTACGATCTCTTCCCACCCGAACTGGCGCCGGTACGGCGGGAGGCGGTTGAGCGGGCGGTCCGTACAGGTAGCCCCCTCCGGCACGTCGATGAGCGCTCGGGAATGGTCCTGGAAGGCATCCTCTTCCCGATCCCGGGCAGCAGTGAGGAGGCGGAGAGGGTGGCGATCATATCCCGCGACATCACCCGCCAGCAAGAACTCGAACGAGCCCGAAAAGAGGCATTCTCCCAGATCGAGCAGAACATCGAGCAGTTTGCCGTCCTCGCCGACCATATCCGCCAGCCGCTCCAGGTGATCCTCGGCATGGCCTGCCTGGGCGAGGACGAACGGGTGACCGGAACCATTCGGGACGAGGTCGAACGGATCAACGGGTATATCCGGCAGCTCGACAGGGGCTGGATCGAGTCGAGGAAGATCCGGGAGTTCCTCCGCCGGTATGAACTGGTGTAGGCACGCCGTCGGGCTGCCGGCTCACCGGCTCCCTCCAGTACGTTCCCGGATCCTCTCCACCGCATCCCCTGCAGCCCTCCGGACGTACCAGTCCTCATCGTTGAGGATGCCTCTAAGAGCCTCGACCGCCCCTGCGTCCCCGATCTCAGCCAGCACGTCCGCGGCACGTTTTCTGACGTCGCCGTCGGGGTCGCCGAGTGCGGAGACGACCCGAACCGCGGCCGGGGCCCCTATCGCGACGAGCGCCGCCGCGGCCTCCCGCCGGATGCTGTAGTAATCGTCGTGGAGGAGGTCCATGAGCGCCGGGACCGCACGCGGGTCGCGCACCTCGCCGAGGACCCTTGCCGCCCGCCGTCGGATGCTGTCATCGCGGTCGTTGAGGACCGCGACAAGCGGCCCGACCGCCGTCTCGCCCATCCGGGCCAGATCGCTCCACTGCTCCTTCGCGATCAGGTAGAGGGCCGTCTCCTCCCCCGGCCCCGGCGGCCGGCCCAGGCGGTCGAGAGCGTCCGCAACCCCGGCGCGAACGCGGAAATGCCCGTTCGTGAGCGCGCCGGGGAGCTGTCGGGCCGCCGGCTCCCCGATCAACACAAGAGCCGCCACCGCACCCTTCCGGGCCGTATCGTTCCCCTCCGCAAGGACCGAGAGGAGCGGTTCGACCCCCGCCTCGCCCATCATGCCGAGCGCCCGCACCACAACCCGTCCCACACGCCAGTCCCCGTGCAGGAGCGTATCGGTGAGCGGGGTGATGGCAGCCGGGTTGCCGACCTTGCCGAGCGTCGCGGCCGCTCCCATCTGGATCGCCGGGGAGCCGCCGTGGAGAGCCCGGACCAGCGGCTCGACGGCGGCATCCCCGATAGCGACAAGCGCCCGCGCCGTCCCGAGGCGGATATGCCAGTCACGGTCCTGGAGGGCATCGATGAGCGGCGCGACCGCCGGCTCCCCGATCATCTTGAGCGCCTCGACCGCCTTCCTCTGCCCGCCGTCCTGCTCGACGCGGAGCTCGTCGATCAGCCTTGCGACCGCAGGGGCGCCGATCATGCCGAGCGCCCGCGCCGCCCCCATCTGGATTGCGGTGTCCGGGTCGTTGAGCGTCCGGATCAGCGGCTCGACGGCCCCGGCCCCAACCTCCCCGACAGAGGCCCACTGCTCCTTTGCAATCAGGTAGCGGACGGTCTCGCCCTCGGTCTCCGGCGTCCACCCGGCTCTTCCGAGGATCTCCGCCGCACCCAGCCGTACGCGGTAACGCTCGTCCGAGAGCGCTTCCGTCAGATCGGCAACGACCGGGCTGCCGATTCGGGTGAGCGTGTCGGTCGCTTCCAGGCGGACAGCGTCGTCCGGGTGCCCCAGCGCCTCAATCAACGGGGCGACAGCCGGGTCCCCTAGATCGATGAGCACATCACCGACCCGCTGCCGGATCCGGGCGTCGCCGTTCCCGAGCGCCTCGATCAAGAGATCGATGGAAGACTCGCCTATCGTCGCCAGGACCTCCGCCGCAGCCTCACCCGTATCGGGAAGCACGAGGGCCGGGATGAGCGCATCCGCGGCAGGCCTCCCGATCCGCACCAGCACCCCGGCAGCCGCCGGGCGGAGCGTCTCCTCGCCCAGGGCATGGATCAGGGGTTCTACGGCCGCCCCCCCGATCCGAACCAGCGTATCGCCTGCGAACTCGGAGCGGCCCCCCTCCCCGAGCAGGCGGACCAGGGGGAGAACCGCAGGTTTCCCGAGCAGGACAAGCGACTCCGCCGCTCCCGCCCGGACACCGGCATCCGCGTCCCCGAGCCGCGCAACCAGAGGATCGACGGCGGCGACTCCGAGATCCACGACCTCCAGCCATCGCTGCAGCGCAATCAGGTAGACGACCTGCTCCTCTATCCCCGCGGGAACCCGGTCGAGTCTCCTGAGGACCAGGCCGGCCCCCATGCGCGTCCGGGCGTTCAGATCGCCGAGCGCTTCGACAAGCGGCCGGAGGGCGGCGTCGCCAATCCCGGTGAGCGCGGTCACCGCTCCGGTGTGGCCGTCGCCGTCCTCGCCGAGGAGAGGAATGAGGGGACCCGCCGCAGGGGCACCGATGCCGATCAGGGCGTCGACGGCTTTCCGGTGAAGACGGTCCCCGCCGCTCCTGACGAGTTCGACAAGGGCCGGGACAGCCTCATGCGCCCCGAGCCTGCCCAGAACCTCGACGGCGCTCTCCCGGACTGCGCCGGTTGCCCTCTCGAGCAGCGTAAGAACCGGGGTTACGGCCGGCCTCCCGATGGCGATGAGCGCATCTGCCGCCGCCGGAGCAACGGCATCGTCAGCGAGGGCATCCACGAGCGGACCTACGGCCGCAGGGAGGCCGATCTCGCCGAGCGTCGCCGCAGCCTCCCCGCGTAGGCGGTCGTCGTCGCCGTTGAGGATCCGGATCAGCGGCTCGACGGCCGGCTCGCCCATCAGGGCAAGTTCTATCCACTCCTCCCGGGCGATCAGGTACCACGCCCGCTCAGTGTCGTTCCAGGGTTCCCAGCCCATCTCGTCAAGGACCCCGGCGGCAAGACGCGACCTGCCGGAGGTCAGCGCCAGGATCAGGGGCGGGACCGCCGCCTCCCCGAGCGCACCGAGGACTCTCCCGAGCGTCTCCTGCACCCCTCCGTCCGTCTCGTCCAGGGCCCGGACGCATCCCTCCGCTGCCGGCTCCCCGATCTTTACCAGGGCCGCCGCCGCCGTCTCGCGGAGAGAGAGGTCGGAGAGCAGCCCGATGAGCGGATCAACTGCAGGGAGACCGATTTCGGCGAGCGCCATACCCACCAGCGGTCGGATCTCATCGTCCGCCTCGGGGAGGAGATCGACCAGGGGGCCGACCGCAGCCTCACCGACCTCCCCGAGGGTCCGGGCGGCGTTCCACCATGCCTCCCGGTCCGGGGATCTCAGGATGCGGATGAGGGGATCGACTGCAGCCATGCCATAGTCCGCAACATCGAGCCACGCCTCTTCGGCGATGTGGTACCGGATCGCCGCGGCGTCATCGGACGGCTCCCATCCGAGTTCCCGGAGGATAGAGGCGGTGGATCGCCGGATGCTCCCCTGAGGCGCGTCAAGCGCCTCGACGAGGTGGGGGGCCGCCGCATCGCCGATCTCCCGGAGCGCGTAACGAGCGCCGAACTGCACCTCGTCGTCATCCCCGGCGAGCGCTGCGATGAGGGGGGGCACGGCAGGCTCTCCGATGCGGACAAGCGTAGCGGCCGCCCCGGTCTGCACCACACCGTCCCCGAGTGCGGCGATCAGCGCCGGGATTGCATCTTCGCCTATCAGGGCGAGGGCTTCGGCGACGCACCACCGCCTTCTGTCATCTGCACGAGCGAGCGCTTCGATCAGGGGAGCCACGGCATCGGCTCCGCGCTCCGTGACGGCTCTCGCGGCGCGTCCGCGGACCCCGGCATCCGGACTGCCGAGGTCATCGACGAGCGACTCCACCGGGCGGTCCCGGTCCGGGAGAACGGGTGCAACCGCCGGCTCATCCTCCACCGAAAAGGCAGCGTAACCAGGAGCCCCCGGCGAGGAGTCATCGTCGTCGAGCCCGAGCATTCGCATGAGTTCCTCATCGGTGAGCGGAACAGGCAGGTCATCCGGGACGGGTCCGGGAAGGTCATCCGGATCGCCGGAGACACCGTCGTCCGGGCTGTGGTCGAGGGGGAGGTCAGGGAGCGGATCCGTCTCATCCGGGGAGGCGGGATCCTCGAACCAGTAGAAATCACCCGAGACCTCTTCGACCTCCTCGTCCGAACCGCCGGGGGAGAGGTCGTCTGCATCTTCACCCGGGGAGGCGGGCTTGTCGATCGGCTGGAGGAGGACCACGGGGACCGTTTCAAACCCTTCCTCGACGCCCGTCTCATCGTCGGTTCGAGCGTGCTCGCCCGGGAGCGGATCGAACGGGAACTCCGGGCGGAGGGTTCCCGGGTCAGGGCCGCCCTCCTCGTCGTTCTCTCCAGCGCGTCTCTTCATCCAGCGCCTGAAGAAGGACTGCTTCTCCGGCCCCAGTATACCAGGAAGACCCACAAGAGGGCAGAAGGTTTCAACTGTCTGAAATTCCTGGAGTCCCGGCGTCCCCACCCAGAACAGAAGGAGGGCAAGAACTGCAATGCCAGAGGCCGCGAACGCCAGAGTCTGCAAGGCCCGCCTGTGGCCCTCGCCGGAGACGCACGCCATTCGTCCCGTCATATGACCGATTCCCGCTACGGCATCAACGGAGGAGGCATTCCGGAATGCTCGCGGGGTCTCGATGCACATGAGGAGAACTCTACGTCTGAAAATTAAATAGGTTTGTTTTCTGTGCCCCGCAATGAGATACTGCCTGAATATAATTGACTCCAGGGACACAGGCCGGGGAGGCACGAGTCCGGTCGGTCCGGGCCGGCAGCCATCCCGTATGAGCGGATCAGAAACCTTCGTTCATGATCCGTTCGAGTTCCGAACGCTTGATCCGCCAGGACCCCCCGCACTTGACCGCCGGGATCCGCTCTTCCCGGATGAACTCCCGGATCCGGCCGGGGGTGAAACTCAGAGTCGAGGCGACATCATCGACGGTGAGCATCCGCTCGCCCGGGCTGTTATGACCGTACCCGATCGTCTCCCAGTCCTCGTCCGGCATCATGATGGTGATGACCGGCTCGCCGTCATCTCCCGGGGAGACCGTGGCCTTGAAGGTGAGGGTAGGGACGAACCCGTTCTGGTAGAGGCTGACCTGGAACTCGAACTCCTCCTCGGTCGTCGTGCAGGCTTTATCCCTGAATGCGTGAAGGGTGTCCCAGAGATTCTCCGTGACGGTCTCCTGCGGAATATTCGGGAACGGCACCATGCTCTCTGCAGCCCGTGCCGAGACCGCGAGAGGGAGTGTGATTCCGATATCCCTTCCCATCCGGGTGATCTCGATCAGGTCCCCGTCGTCGATAGCATCCTGCCGGGTCGTTCTCTGTCGATCCGGGTCCGCCAGCCCCCAGGTCTCGTCCGGTGTCTTTAATCGTACTCTTCGCATCTCCATGAACCATATCTCTCCGGGATATTTTCGCGCCTTTCTATACCACTATAGGATATCGACCATAAAAGATTTACCAAATATTTCACGAGATTTTGCGATTTGTTTCACGCTAAAGGCTTATTTTGAGAGCCCCGGGAGCGAATTCCCACCGCGATCCGGCAGGATACCGAACATGGGTTCAAAAAAGACCATTAACAGACAGAATATCCAGAAAAAACGGATGATATGCCCCAATTTACCAACCCGGAACCCCAATCCTGAGGGCAGGTTCCCAACAAAGGCTATATAGCAGCAGGACGAGTCTTGAGCAGTGATCTCTCCCGTGACATCCGCCGGTGGCGATGCATACATTACACTTCTGGGACGTTCAACGTGGGCGCTCGTCAACGCTTATCATGCAGTCCTGCGGGAGAAGGGGTTGCGCCCCGAACGGGTCTCTATCGTCACCGAGGAGCCGTACGCAGAAGATGCATCGACCGCAGCCGAGGCTGTCCGGATAGTCTCGGGACGCTACGGGGTTCTTCCCGTGATCGAAGTGATAGTCCTGCCTGAAGCGGACTTCGTCCGGGCCGGGCAGACGATCCGCTCGCTTGCAAACGATTTTATCCGGCAGGGGTTCGACGTGGCGATCGATATCACCTCGGGGAGGAAGGTCACGGTCGCCGGAGCGCTCATCGCGGTCTCCGTTGCGGGGCTCGACCTCCGGCACATCTACTACCTCGCCATGAAGAGCACCGACGACGTCGCAAAGCCGTACATGATGATCCCGCATCAGATCCAGAGGATCCGCGACATCATGGAGGATGCGGGGGCACGGCCGTGAACGACGTGGTCATCCGGGAGGACGAGGTGCAGGTCTTCCTCAACAGCCTCGATACGGTTCGTGTCTCCTACCCGCTCTACGAGGGGGACCTCCTCGTCGCACGCCCCGAGGGGACCGGTTTTCGGCTCGAACTGCCTGCAACGCGTGAGACGTTCCAGGACTGGCTCTCGGCGTACGGACCGATCGCGGGCGAACTTCCCTCGTACGGCGACCTCCAGGAGTGCATGTTTGCAAGCGGGATCGCGCGTTACGTGAACCAGGCCGCCTTTGAATCGATGCTGATATCCTACGGGCAGTTGAAGAAGACCGTCTTCTTCGGCCTGGATACGAACCTCTTCTACCACGGGTTTGTATCGAACAACCCGGGCATCAACCCCGCTTCCTACCTGATCGTCGAGACCGTCCGGGACGAGATCACCTACGCCATCAACCGCAAGTACCCGGCGAAGATGATCGAGGAGATGGCGGCGCACGCGCCCCGCTGCCGTGAGTTCATCAGAGAACTCGAGAACAAGCGGATGAAACGGTCCCGGAAAGCGGCATACCTCGCGCTGAAAGAGTACCGCACCATCCGCGACCGGGCGATGGAGATAACGTCACCGGAGAAGCATACGCATCTTTCGGAGGAGAACGACCGAAACATCGTCTCAGCGCTCCGGAAGTTTGAGGAGGAGCGCTACGCCTTCCCGGTTCTCCTCACCGCCGACATCTATATGGCGGACCTCTGCATGGCCGAAGGGCTTGAGTACTTCTACTTTGACCGCCCATACCTACTGGAGGCAACGACCTGCACGGCGCCGGAGTTCCGGCGGCTGCTCTTCAACCTCGCGGCCGTCTTCGGGTTCGTGCGGTGCAACGGCGTCACCCTCTTCGGGGAATACGGCGGAAAGGGCAACGACCTGGACGAACTGAAGGCGCGGTTCGAGGACGATGGGGCCTACCGTGAATTCACAAAGGATGTAGAAGTATGCAGGAGACTCGCGGCACTCGGCATAACACGGTAGAGGCGGTCCTCTGCGACATGGACAACACCCTCTTCGACCTCGTCGGAGCGAAGCGGGAGGCATGCCGGTGCGTGGTCGATTACCTCGGGACCGGAGATCCCGAGGCACTCTTCTTAACGTTCCTCCGGGGGGTCTACGGGTTCGAGGACCCGAGAAACATACGCGACTACCTTGAAGACCTCGGGGTGTACGAGCCCGGGGTGCTCGAGGTCTGCTGCCGCACCTACGACGACGTCAAACTCGATACGGTCGAGGCGTATCCGGGTGTCGAAGAGACGCTCGGGTGCCTCGCGGACGCCGGGATCGGGCTCGCGGTCGTCACCGACGCGGAGGCGTTCCAGGCACGCCGGCGGCTCGATAAGACCGGACTCATCGATTACTTTGAGATCGTGGTGACCCCGGAGGTCTCGGGAAGGCGGAAGCCGGAGCCCGACTCCCTCCTCTGCGCCCTCCGGCAGCTCGATACGGCTCCGGCGGAGGCGATGATGGTCGGGGATAGCCTGGTCCGCGACATCGCCCCGGGGAGACAGCTGGGCATGACAACCGCGTTTGCCGCCTACGGCGACTGGCGTGCAGACCGGCCGGCGGCGATCGAGGCGGATATCGTTCTCGCTGCGTTCTCCGAACTCCCGGGCCACGTGGGGATTTTCGGCCGGTAGAGCGTCAGCAGAGCGGTTCGGGAGACTGCGACCCCGGCACCGGAAGGCGCGCGCCGTGGATGATGAACGGCTGGTCGGTCTCTGCAACCTTGCCGAGGACGATCGCTTTTCCCGCCCGGGTCATCGCGAAGACCGGGATCGACGTCCCCGCCTGCAGGAGCGCGGTCTTCGCCGCCTCACGGATATGCTGTGAAGCGCATGCGGTGACCAGGTCTGCCGCGCCGGCCATCAGGACCGCGTCCTCCTGCGAGACACCGGTCGTGTGGACGGCGACGATCACGGTCTCCGGGAACCGTTCGCGGATAGCCGCCGCCTCGGCGGCAATGGCGGTGGTGACGGCGATCCGCCGGTGGCCGAGCGTTCGCGCCAGGGCGACGCCGGCGATCTGGTCGATGACGGCAGTCCCTGGGTCGAGGACCACACCTCCGTTCTCCTCGATCCGTGCGATCACCGCCGGGATCGGGCATGTCTTCACGAGGCCCGACATCCGGCCGCCGATCCCCTGGATGAGGGCGGGGTTTGCTGCAACCAGCGTCCCGGCCCCGTCGGAGGCGATCACTACGGCGTCGAGGTCCCCTCGCCGGACAGCGCTGCTCAGGAGTTCCGACGCCCCGAAGGGGACGAAGTCCGGTCCGGCAAGGACCTCGCGCTCCGGCGTGCACATCCCGAAGGACCGGATACGCGCCTCGATGTTTCTCTGTATCGCCTCGGGCGTCATCTCCTCGACCGGGCAGGCAAATCGCCGTGCCAGCGGGCAGTCCCGGATCTGCGGCGTCCCGACCTCGACCACCCGGCCGTTCCGGATCACGACCCGGCACCTGCCGGCGGCTTCTATGATATGCTCGTCACGGCCGCTCATGGTTGCACGTCCTGCATACTACCGGGTATGATGGGTATGAGGAATAATTCTGTCCCTTCCGGCCCCGGGTAACGCTTATCCGGTAGTCCTTCCTTGTGAGTGTGGGAGATCTGGTGATACAGACACAGCAGATAGATGGGATGAGGGAGGAAGATGGGTCGGATCTGTAGTCCGTTCGTCGTGATCGAGTGCAGCCGGCAGTGCGGATTTACCCGGATCTACAACGAACCCACCGAAGAGCAGAGCGAGGAGATCGCCGGGATGAAGATCTGTCCCGCCTGCGGCGCCCCTGTCCGGAGAAGGACTTTCTGACGGCAACCATGCCGGGAGAGCGTTACTGGGAGATCGATCTCGCCCGGGGCGTCGCCGTCGTGACGATGATCGTCTTTCACTCCGCCTTCGACCTCAACTTCTTCGGGGTCCTACCGCTCGACGTCTCCGGCGGGTTCCTCCGGATGCTCGCCTACCTGACCGCATCGACGTTCATCTTCCTCGTCGGGGTCTCCTTCACGATCAGTTACGCCCGGGCGGAGCGGCGGCTCACCGGGCGCGACCTCGCGCTCAAATACGCCCGGCGCGGCCTCTCGATATTCGCCCTCGGCCTCGTCATCACCACCGTCACCTGGCTCTTCCTGCCGTCCGTCTACATCGTCTTCGGTATTCTGCACTTCATCGGCATCGCCGTCCTGCTCGCGCCGCTCTTTGCACGGTTCGGCACGACAAACCTCATCATCGCGAGTATCGCCTGCCTCCTCGCCGGCTACGCCACGAACGCCGTCACGGGCCCCTGGGGCCTCCTCTGGCTCGGCATCCACCCGGCGTCGTTTGCGAGCCTCGACTACGTGCCGCTCCTCCCCTGGTTCGGCCTCGTCCTCGCCGGGATGGCCTGCGGGTCGCTCTTCTACCCGGACGGCGTGCGAGGGTTCACGCTCCGGACGGCGGAGCCGGCGGCAGCCCGTCCTCTCTCGATCCTCGGCCGTCACTCGCTCGCCATCTACTTCCTGCACCAGCCCCTCATCCTGCTCCTGATCGCGGTCCTCGCGCCCGACGCGGTGACGGGGCTCCCATGAGGGGTGCGAGGACCGCCGGGAAGCGCAACTCTGCGAGGAGTGAGTCAGCGACAGAAAGCATTTGACGGTAGAGCGGGAAATAATATGGAGGGAAGATAGGGCGCTCGGAAGTTCAACACAGGCTATTGCACGTTCTTCTCCCGCCCCGCCTACCGGGCATCCCGGCACGATCGAGACGATGCCCGGAACGCTCATGAACAACGTGAGCCCGGAATACCCGGATTGGGTGAGCCTATGACAGACGCAGCATGGATCATATTCATTATTAGCATAGTGGCGCTCCTGGCATTGGACCTCGGCGTCTTCAACCGCAAGGCCCATATCATAAAACCGAGGGAGGCGCTCCTGCAGGTCGCCGTCTTCATCGCCGCCGCGGTGATCTTCAATATCGGGATATACATCTGGATGGGGCCTCAGGCCGGACTGGAGTTCACCACCGGCTACATCATGGAGCTGATGCTCTCCGTCGACAACCTCTTCGTCTTCGTCATCGTCTTCGCCTCATTCTGCGTGCCGGCAGAGGACCAGCACAAGGTGCTCTTCTACGGCATCTTAGGGGCCCTGGTCTTCCGGTTTGCATTCATCACGGCAGGTGTGGCGCTGGTGGAGACGTTCTCCTGGATGCTCTACCTCTTCGGTGCCTTCCTGATCTTCACCGCCATCAGGATGGTGACCAAGAAGGAGGAGGCAGCGGTCGAACCGGACAAGAACATCCTGGTCCGCGCGTTCCGCAAGATCATGCCGGTCACAAAGGGTTACGAAGGCGACAAATTTTTCGTCAAGAAGCGGGATGCAACCGGCAACCTGGTGACCTGGGCCACTCCCATGTTCGTGACCCTGCTGGTGGTGGAGACCACCGACATCATGTTCGCCGTGGACTCCATCCCCGCCATCCTCGGCATCACCACCAACTCGTTCATCGTCTTCAGTTCCAATGCCTTCGCCATTCTCGGCCTGAGGTCGATGTACTTCGCGCTGGCGCACGTCATGAACGCTTTCTGTTACCTGAAGTACGGTCTGGCCGGTATCCTCAGCTTTGTCGGTGTCAAGATGCTCTTCGCCGACCTCTACCATGTCCCGGTGACGAACTCGCTCGCCGTCATCATCCTGATCCTGGCAGTGGCCATCGTCGCGTCGTTGATCAGGACCCGCCGCACCGGGACCTGTCCGGTGATGGAGGAGGTGCAGGCCGCGGCCTGCCCTGCCCTCCGGAGCCTCGATGCAGATGATTCGCCGGCCACCCGGGCAGAGACGGCCTGTCCCGCATTGGAGGAACTCAGGGAGACCGGGAACGACAATAAGTGACCCGCCGTGTCGGTTCACAATCGGGAAGGACAGAGCTGTTCTCTCTGCTGCATCACCGTCCCTCCCCTTTTTTTCTGCCCGCATCTCACCGGTACCACGCTCCCTTCGTATTCTAAACGAACCGCCGGGCTTGAAGACCGGAGCCTTTCCGCTCCGCTCCCTTCGTCTCGCAAGATAAACGCCGCCCGGCGCAGGAGGCCGGACGCGAAGAGCAATCGACCTCTAAAAGACGAACGGGAGAAAGAGCGCCGTCGGCGTCCTACTCCTCAAGCAGCGGCACGTCGGCAAATGCCAGAACGTCAAAGACCCCGCGCTCCGTGACCCGGATCTCGGGGATGACGGTCAGGGCGAGGAACGAGAGATACATGAAGGGGTTCTCGATAGACCCCAGCCGCCGGGCATGCTCCTCAAGGGTACCAAGGCGCTGCACGACCTCCCCGTAGGGGAGCGCCGACATCAGCCCGGCACACTCGAGGGGGAGCGCGGTCACCTCACGGCTGGATACCACCGCGAGCCCCCCGCCGAGCCGAACCACCTCGCCGATGGCCCGGACGATATCGGGGTCGTCGACCCCGACGGCGACGATGTTGTGGGAGTCGTGGGAGACCGAGCCTGCGATCGCCCCCTCCTGCAGGCCGAATCCATGGACGAGTCCGATGCCGGATCCCCCGGCCCGGTAACGGTCGGTGACGACCGCTTTGAGGATGTCCCGGCCGGTGTCCGGGATACCGGCGGCGTCCACCGGGCAGCGAAGGTCGCGAGTCGTGATCTGCCCGGGCACGATCCCGATCACCCGCGCCTCTCCTTTCCCGGCGATCCGTATATCCCGGGGTTCCGGCACGCGGGCGTTCAGGGTGGCCGCAGGGCAGACCGGCAGCCGGTAGCCGGCGTCGATCACCTCGACGCCGCGCTTGAACGTCTGCAGGACGTGGAAGCGCTCCGGGTCGTCGACGACGCAGAAGTCGGCGAGCCTCCCGGGAGCGAGGGCGCCCCGGTCGTGGAGACCGAACCGCCCGGCAGCCGAGAGGGTGGCCATACGGAGCGCCATTTCGACCTTGAGGCCGGAGGCGACCGCTTTCCGGATGCAATCATCGATATGCCCCTCACCGGCGAGCATATCGGCATGCCGGTCGTCGGTGGCAAAGCAGCACCGCGGCGCCGTGCAGGCGTCGACGAGCGGTAGGAGATCTTTCAGGTTCTTCTCCGTCGAGCCTTCCCGGACCAGGATGTACATTCCCCGGAGGAGTTTCTCCCGTGCCTCCGCGAGGGTCGTACACTCGTGGTCGCTTCCCGTCCCCGCATAGATGTAAGCGTTCAGGTCCTTCCCGGAGAGGAACGGCGCATGACCGTCCACGACCTCGAAGAGGTTCATCTTCGCCCGGAGGTCCTCGTCGCCGGCGAGGACACCGGGGACGTTCATCACCTCGGCAAGCCCGATGACGCCCTCCCGCCCCCGGAACCCGGCGAGGTCGGTTGCGGCAAGCACGGCGCCGCCCACATCGAGGGGGGTTGCCGGGACGCAGGAGGGGAGCATGACCAGGATATCGAGCGATGTCCGCGCTCCCTCGGCAAGCATGTATTCGATCCCCGACGCTCCGCAGACGTTCGCTATCTCGTGGGGATCGGCGATCACCGTCGTTGTGCCGTGGGCAAGGACGAGCCGGGCATACTCCGACGGCGCGAGGAGCGAACTCTCGATGTGGACGTGGGCGTCGATCAGCCCGGGCACTACGTAGGTCCCCGTAAGGTCGTAATCCTTCCTCCCCCGGTAGTCTCCAAAGCCAACGACGCGACCGTCCTTGACCGCAAAGTCCACGCGCTCCCAGGCGCACGCGAACGGGTTGAAGACCTCGCCGCCGGAGAAGACGGCATCAGCCGGTTCGAGCCCCCGCGCCGCCGCAAGCCCGGAGAGCGTCAGGCTGCCACCTCAAGGTCGCGGATGACGGACGTCCTCCGCTCCTGCCCGACGAATATGGTCAGGAAGACCCTGTACGACCCGGGCTCGAGGTCGACCGAGATTGCGTAATCGTTCTCCCCCTGGTCGAGGTTTATGTATCGCGCCCCGGAGAAGACTTCGTGCTGTTCAAGTGCCCCCACCTCCACGACCGTCACCTGGAGCACGGCATCCTCAACGGGCCCGGCAGTGTTCTCCACGTGTACCTGCAGGGCGCCGTCGCCGTAGGTCACCTCGCCAAACGATGTGGAGACGCACCCCGAAGCCCCGATGAGGACGGTAAGAGCCAGTATCAGAAAACCCACGTATTTGCTGGACATTCGCTGGGAGGACCGAAGAAGCGCGCTACGCCGGGACGGCGTAGTGCGGGCCATTGAACCTTCCGGTATTCTCCCGTTCACCTCTCTTATTCACAATTTTGGCTGCTATTATTAATATATTGTCAACTACCTCCCTAGCGGAGTGGGCTTGCAATCGGGGTCTGAAGACCACACGGTTGCAAGTCAACTACCCCGCCCTTCAGGGCGGGGTAGTTGACATAGTTTAGAGCATCATTGACATCAGCGTTGATCAGGGTGTCCAGAGCACTCCGATACAACCCCCGCTTGACCCGCCGTTTCCTTCCGTAGGGAGGTTTGCAGATCGGGTCAAGGTTCAGAGCATCGACCCGCGAGGTGTAGGCTTCAGAATGCGAGTCATCGAACCGGATCCCAAGCAACTCGCACTTGCTCTTCAGTTTCTGCCGGAACTTGTGATACGGCACCTGCACGAAGTTCTGGTTGCCCCGCTTGCGCAGGGGGCCTTCTTGCCCACTGAGGTGAAAAAGCAGGCATTCCGAACCGTTCCGATTCCAGGCTTTACCGGTGATTGAGCGTACTGTCCTTCCGGCGGGACCCGGTGTCCGGACTTCGGGCCGCAACGAGGGTGATAAAGCGACCGCTCCCACCTGCCAGGCACGGCGCCCCCCATTCCACCAGGCTCCAGGGATCTGCTGGCCTGGACCGGGATATGACAGCCGGAAATCACCCGAAAATAATACATTGCTGAATCTCTGCCTCTTCGTGGCATGGAAATTTTTAATATAATTAACTAAATATATTCATAAAGTGATTAAATGGCCGATGACAACCCCCGCCTCTACCGAATATTCCGGGAACTCCAGGAGAAAGGGTTGATCGACCGCAAGAGGAAGCTGGTGCAGTGCCCGCTTGTACTCTCCATACGGGGCTGCCCGGCGCTCAACTGCATCCGATACCAGGCTGCATTCTACGAAAAAACCCTTTCCCGGGTCAGCGACGACGCACTCAGGTTCGTGCTCCTCCACGAAGAGGGGCACATCAAGGAGGGTTCCCCCCTCATCTCCGTCCTTCCGGCCCTCCCTCTTCTCCCATGTCTCCTTCTCCTCTGGCACCCGCCCCTGGATTCACTGTTGCCGGGAGTCCTGCCGTACCTGCAGGTGACGGGCCTCCCCATCGTAAAACTAGCATTCCTTCTCCCTCTCCTCCTGCTCGTATTCTTCGCCTACCGGGCATACTATTGCCGCATGTGCGACGAGGAGTTCACCGCCGACCGGTACGCGGCAGATGCCATGCGACGCTGCTACCGGACCAGAGACCCGGGAGCTCTCCTCCAGAACATCCTCTCCGGATTGCTGGCCGGGGTCCCGGCATCGCGCCGCAGGCGGGTCTCTGGTCCGGCGCAGACGAACCCCGGGCCCCTCCGTTCCAGACCCGACTACCGGCCATCTATCGCCGAACGCGTAGAACGAGTCCGGGATAGAGCAGACCTCCCGACCTGAGACCCCGCGGCACGCCGCAGGGGCAGGGGCCTCTCCTGCTGACGCCTGTTCGTCCGCGAGATGCGAGCACCCCAAAACCTGGCGCAACCGCTACCTGCCGCGCCCCCGAAGAGGTTCACTTGCAGGGGGTTTGGGTGCAGGCACAACCCGAACCTACCAACAAGGACTGCCGATCAGATATAATCGAAAGCGTACCCCAGGGACACGCGACACTATAAAAGTAAGTTTAATAGCCCCCATTTCAAATAGAGGTATTGAGGGGTGCTGGATATCACAATTGTAGCGTTCGCCCACCACAAAGGTGGCACAGGAAAGACGACATCGTGCCTCAATGTCGCAGGATATCTCCAGAAAGACGGAAAAAGTGTTCTGGTAGTGGACTGCGACCCGCAGGCCAATGCCACCGCGGGGCTCGGGGTCAACCCCGAAACCCTCGAACTGAGTATGTATGACGTCTTCATGAGCGCGTTCGAAGGGTTTCCGGACGTCGTGATCAACGATATCATTGTCCCTACGGCATCGGGGGTCGACCTGGCTCCGGCAACCCTGGACCTCGTGGGGGTTGAGCCCTACCTCTACGGTATCGAAGACAGGGCAGGACTGCTCAAGGAGGCGCTTGCCCGGGTGAGGGGCAACTATGACTTCATCCTGATCGACACACCTCCGAGCATGGGGCAGTTCGTCATAAACGGCCTCATCGCTGCAGACCATACCGTCGTCACCCTCGATCCCGGCACCTTCGCCTTGAGAGGTATGGAAGCCCTGTCAACGGTCTTCGGCGACATCAGGGAGATGCTTGGGGAGGACGTCGCCGCAGACTTCGCCATCCTGACCCGCTGGAAGGGTTCGGGTGACCGGGCAGCCGGAACGAGCGGCCTTGCGCTCTTCCTGAAACGGATCTTCTCACCCGGCCCCTCCGTGGAAGAGGAGAAGGAGAGAGAACGGCTGAAGGTCTTTGAGGCCGAGGTCCGGAGATCGTTCAAACAGGTATTCGCAGTCCCCTACTCACCTGCTATCTACGAAACGCAGCAGAAAGGGCTTCCGATATCCCACTACGCACCCGAGAGCGAGGCGGGCCGAGAATACCGGGCAATAACAACTGCGCTCCTGGCACTGGATGAGGACCATGATGAGGTGTGATGATGATCGATAAACCTGGAAGAAAAGCACTCTTTACCGGCCCGGTTGTGCCGGGTACTGCAGGACAGACACGGGAACACGGAGCAGTGGTACTGCCCGAGGGGATCGAGGCTGCGCTCCACGCGGGGCTTGGCGGCGACGATTCCGCAAGGATCGACCCAGCCGGTGTGCCGGAAGAGTTCCGGCCCCTGGCGGTCTCGCTCAATGCGCTGCTCGATAAGAAGCAGGAGGAGAAGCAGACCCTCAAGAGCCGGCTGGTGGAGGCGAGGGCGCTTCTGAAGAGCTCCGATACGATCATCCAGCAGAACCCGATGCCCATCCTTGTCGTCGACCCGCAGTTCAAGATAACCGTGGCAAACAGCGCCTATGCCGAGATGAGCGGGATCCCGATGGACCAGGTGCTCGGCAGGAGCCTCAAGGACTTCAAGATAACGTCGCAGAAGGGTTCGGGTCTCCGGCAGGCAATCCAGGAGAAGAAGCGCGTCTCCGGGGAAGTCATCGTCGAACTACCCTCGGGGACTCATACGCTCGAACAGTACGGCATCCCGCTTCTCGACAAAAATAATGCGGTCGAGAACGTCCTCATCGTCTATAACGACGTCACCCGACAGCGGGAGGGAGAAGAGGAGATCAAGGTCCAGATGGAGAATATTGCCGAATTGCAACGGCAGTCCGAGACGATCGTCCAGAAGAACCCGATGCCCATCCTGGTCGTCGACACCGGGATGAAGATCCTCACGGCCAACGAGGCATACCTCCAGCTGACCGGCATCGATCGGTCTCGTATCGCAACGATGACCCTGCGGGACTTCAAAGTACATAGCCAGAAAGGAGACGGGATCAAGAAGGTGCTCACCGAGAAGGTGCGGGTGTACGGCGAAGTGACGGTCGAGTTTCCCACCGGCACCTACATCCTGGAGCAGTACGGGATCCCGCTCACAAACGAGAAGAACGAACTGACGGGGATCCTGATCGTCTACAACGACGTCACCGAAAAACGGCAAGAAGAGGACGAGATCCGGAGGATGCAGCACCGCATCGACACGATGATCAAGTTAAACCCGCTTGCGATCGCGACGCTTCGTCCCGACAAGAGCCGGATCGACATCAACGACGAGTACGCCCGGATGTGGCGGGGGACCCGGGAAGAGACCCTTGCAAAGAAGCTCTACGACTACGACATCACCATCCTCGATGGCGACCACTTCTACGCCTGCTACGAGTCGAAGAAGCCCGCACGAACCGATGTCATGGTCAAGTGGCCCGACGGCGTGAAGAAGTACCTCACCCTGAACGCCATTCCGATCCTGGACGCGAAGGGCGATATCGAGATGGCCTTCTACGTCTGGAACGACTGGACCGACCTCCAGAAGGAGAAGGAGGAGGTCGAGAAGACCGAGCACCGGGTGGATGCGATGATCAAGCAGAACCCGCTCGCGATCGCGACGCTTCGTCCCGACAAGAGCCGGATCGACATCAACGACGAGTACGCCCGGATGTGGCGGGGGACCCGGGAAGAGACCCTTGCAAAGAAGCTCTACGACTACGACATCACCATCCTCGATGGCGACCACTTCTACGCCTGCTACGAGTCGAAGAAACTCGCCCGGACCGACGTCATGGTCAAGTGGCCCGACGGCGTGAAGAAGTATCTCACCCTGAACGCCATTCCGATCCTGGATGCGAAAGGCGATATCGAGATGGCCTTCTACGTCTGGAACGACTGGACCGAGCAGCGGGAGAGAGAAGACCAGATCCGGGACCTGATGGAGACCGCGAAGCAGGAGAGCGAGAGACTCGCAGGGAGCGCCCGCGAACTCGGAGGCGCACTCGCCGCCATGGCAAAGGGCGACCTGACGGCGTTCGTGGACGCAGAGACAGGCGACCCGCTTCATGAAGTCAAGAGCGATTACAACGCCTCGCTGACTGCCATCCGCACCCTCCTCGGGGAAGTGGCAAAAGCGGCGCACCAGGTGGATATGACCACAAAAGAGGTCAGCAAGAGCACCGACGAGATTATCCGGGCCACGGAGCAGGTCGCCGTCTCGACACAGCAGTCTTCGGAGGATGCACGGCGGCAGCTTGAGAAGATCGAGGAGATCGGGACGGACATCAACGATCTTTCGGCATCCATCGAGGAGATTGCAAGCACGTCGCAGGAGGTCATGGAGCAGGCCTCGAAGGCGTCGAAGGAGGGGAACGATGCGGCCTCGCTCGGCGAAGTCGCGGCAAAGAAGATGCAGCTCGTCGAGGAGATCTCCACGCAGACGGTGGACGAGATCAGCACCCTCAACAACCAGATGCGGGAGATCAACAATATCGTCAAGTTGATCACGGATATCGCCAACCAGACCAATCTCCTTGCACTGAACGCAGCCATCGAGGCCGCCCGTGCCGGGGAGCATGGCCGCGGGTTCGCCGTCGTCGCAGGCGAGATCAGAAACCTTGCCGGGGAGTCCAAGCGGGCGAGCCAGGACATCGAGGACCTGATCAGGACGATTCAGGCGAGCACCGACAAGACCGCAGGCTCGATGCAGGCGTCTCACCAGGAGATCCAGGCAGGCATCGAGAGCGTCAACAAGGTCATCGTGGGCTTAAACCGGATCGTCAAAGGCGTGGAAGTGGTCGCCCATGGTATCACCGAGATCACGAAGGCCACCGAAGATCAGGCGAGTTCCACCAACAACGTCATGCAGAAGATGGATGAGTCCACCCACATGACCAAGGAAAGCCTGGACCGCACCGAGGATATGGCGGCACTCGCAGAGGAAGTCAGCGCGTCGACAGAGGAGGTCGGGAGCGCATCGCACGAACTGGCAGGCATGGCCGAACAACTCGAGAAGGTAATGAAACAGTTCAAACTCACCTGAGGGAGGAGACGATGGCAGCACCCGTAGACGTAGTAGAGTTCCAGCTCGGGGAAGAGCACTACGCTCTGGATATCCAGATTGCACGCGAGATCGTGGAGATGATGCCGATCACTCCCCTTCCTCGTGCTCCCGAATACCTTGCGGGCATCATCAACCTGCGGGGCGAGATCACGAATATCATCGACCTCAGAGACCTCCTCGGGCTCCCCGAATCCGGAGAGGCTGAGAACCGGAAGATCGTCGTGTTGATGCCGGATGTGGCGGGCGGATCGAACGTGGGGATCATCGTCGATGATGTTTACAGCGTCATCTCGGTTCGAGATGAGCAGATTGAGCGGATCAACGATGGCATCACCTCGTCGATCAGCGATTATGTCAAGGCGATCATCAAGATGGGGGCCGAAGATGACGAGAAACCCAAGACCCTCATCATCTGGCTCGACGTCCAGAAGGTGATCAGTGATCTCGGGCACTACCAGACCACAGCATAACGGGATCCCTCGCCCGGCAAGAGCAGAGTATCACATGGATGCATTTCTATCGCTCCAGACGAGCATCGAGAAACTGGTCCGGATCAAGTGCTCGAATTACAAAGAGGACTACATCAAGCGGCGCATCCTCTCCCGGATGCGCCTGACGAACACTGCGGACTACGAAGCCTACCACAAATACCTCCTCGCAACCCCCCAGGAGATCGACCTGCTCCGCAACGCCCTCACTATCAACGTCACCAAATTCTTCCGGGACCCGGAGGTCTTTGAGGTGATGCGGCGGGAAGTGCTGCCGGATCTCGCTCGTCGCAAGGGAACGATCAGGATCTGGTGCGCCGGATGCGCCACGGGTGAAGAGCCCTACTCGATCGCCATCCTCGCGCACGACCTGATGGCGCTTCATCCGGGTGTCAGCGTAACGATATACGCGACCGATATCGACGCCGTGGTGCTGCAGAAAGCCACGGCCGGGATCTATGACAGAAAGGCGCTTGAGAATGTGGATGAGCGCCAGCTCCGGAAGCATTTCGTCAGCCGCGATGACGACACGTTCGAAGTCCGTCCCCACGTCAAAAACCTCGTCAAGTTCCGGAAACACGACCTGATGTCGGGAGTTCCCATCACACGATACCTTGACGCCGTCATCTGCCGGAACGTCACCATCTACTTCACCGAGAAGCAGAAGAACGACTTGACACACCTTTTTTACTCCGCACTCGCGAGCGACGGCTACTATGTCATCGGTAAAACTGAGTACCTGGGAAGAGAGGTGGAGCACCTCTTCACGCCGTATAATACCATGCAGAAGATACTCAAGAAGGCCGCGTAGTGCGGGTATACCGGGCGAATATTACCGGCGGCCGGAAAGGTCCCTCTCCGTCACGGTTTCGTCGAACTGCGACATCCGGTGCATGAAGGCCTTCCGGGCCCGGTAGCGCTTCAGTTCGGCGAAGAGCAGGAAGAAGTTCACGCCGACGATGACGATGACGAGCATGAGGCTGATCCAGAGCCGGCTGTCGTTCTGGGTTGTGATGAAGAGCGCGACAAGAAGCACCACGAACGAGAGCAGATAAAATATCACCCACGTGCGAACCTCTGTGACGTCCATGCTCTCATCAGGACAATGGTATCGTCTCCTTATTAACGGTTCTTTTTTGAAACGCCGATTGTGAGAGTAACCATGAGGAATCCGGGATTATTCGGCACCGAATACCACCCTGTAGGCAAGGATGCAGAGCAGGAATCAAAAGGTCTTTTGCCTCGCACTTCCCTCTACACCTGTGGATAAAGGCGACGTCTTCAGCATTGTTGCCGCCCTGATCATCGTCGTTGCAGTAGCGGTGGTGTTTCGCCCGCCCGGAGCGGATGCAGGGACGGAGGTTCCGGAAGGCCCCGCACCGGAGATCACCCCGACGCCGTCCATCACCGCTCCCCCTGCGCCGGAACCCACCAGAATCTCCTACACGAGCGGGATCTGGAGTTACCCCCTCGTTCACCTCCCTGATAACCTCACCCGTTATGGCGGGTCCGATCCGCCCTGGAAAGAGACCGCAGATATCATTCCGTTCGCATACCTCGAGGAGGCAAGAGGAGGCATCACCGAGACGTTTCACGTACCGTATGCTGTCTGGAGGCTGAACTGCAGCGTCTCTGCAATAGTACGGCCTGAAGCGGCGCATTTCCGGATGGCACTGATCGAACGGGAGAGGGGGACGATCGTAGAAGGGGTCGACCTGCACTATCCGGGCAGCATCATCAAAAATGTCGAAAGAGGAGGGAAAGACTTTTACCTGATCGTCAGCGTGGATGATGTGGAGTCATACCGTATCACCCTGGAGACGCTCCCCGCATACCGCTGATTCAGATCTTCTCGACGGTGATCCGGACCCGATCTCCGGCCCGCACACCGTGCCCCTTCGGGACGTCGATGTTGAACCAGAGCACTTCCGGATTCTCGTGGCTCTTGTCCTGGGACATGAGGCAATCCTTGTGGTCGTTGATGTTGGCCACAAACTCGACGGGTGCTTCGAACTCAATGATCTTCATGCCGTAGAATAGAGTGTCCCGGGATAAAATCATGCTGGACGAGGAGTAACCCGCCACGTCGTACTGTTCGAGTAACTCCAGCGCCTGATATCCAGCTCGTCGCAGATCTCTGAGAGGATGGCAAGGTTGATGCCGACCTCTTTTGGAGAGAGGCCCAGATCAGTTGCGATATACTTTGATTTGAAGTAGGATTTGCCTGCTTTCAACCCTGACTTGAGGTGATACAGGATCTTTCTCTGGGTATCGCTGTATCGCTCTTTAATGCGGTCCTTTGTCGACATCCACTCATTCCCTCGTGAGGAAGACCTTTTGTGCCAAACATTATATATACTTATTCATTTGATCTCGTTGAATCTCACTACCGCTATACAAATAGGTGTATATAATTGAGCATCGTCGCACCGATCGGCGGCGCGAGGTGTAGGATCTGTAACCGGAACCGGATGCCCGGGCGGCACAGGCGCGGGTGGCGGAGGAGGAGGACGGGGTCCCACCCTTCATGCCGCAACCAGGAGCCCACCAGCGGCGAGGCTCCCGGCGCCGCGGTTTATTCGGGGCGGGCCGTCTCTGATCGTACTTCCCGCCACGACGCCGCTCGCGACGGGAACCCCTGCCGAACGGCATCGGCCGGGGCAGGAACGCATTTGCAATACGTGTTCTGCCGTTACCTTCTGTTCCTCAACATCACGACAAGGAGCCCGGCGATTGCAACGCCGACAACGACGGCAATGAGCGAGAGGGAGGCCGTCGGCGTCGGGCTGGGATTAACCTGCGCTGCCTGCATCGGTGTGAACGTCGGCATCTCAACCGTGGAAGTCTCCGCCGGTGTCGCCCCGGTCGCCGCATCCGTCGCAATTATGATGGGCGCTCCCGTCTCCATGGTGGTCTCAGCGAAGGTCTCGTAGGCGGTCGCATTGGAGGTCCCATTGACGGATTCGTTCTCCAGAGTCTCGTTGGTGGTCTCGTTATCCAGCGTCTCCTCCGGGGTCTCCGTCAGGGTTTCTTCCAGGGCCAGGGTGTCCAGCGTCTCTACCGGGGTCTCTGTCAGGGTTTCTTCCAGGGCCAGGGTGTCCAGCGTCTCCTCCGGGGTTTCCGTCAGGGTTTCTTCAGGAATCTCAGTCAGAGTCTCTTCCGGGGTCTCCTCCGGAGTCGCTGTCTGGGTCTCTACCGGGGTTTCGGCAGGTGTTGGAGAGAGAGTCCAGGTCAACGGGGTCGTGGGTGCCTCGGTCTGGGCTGCCACCGGGAACACAAACGTCGTTGCTGCCACAAGCAGCACAACCAGGAACCCGCTCCATGTCCATTGGTATCCTGTCATGGAGACTTCTGTTTGGTATAACCATATTTTTATATTTCGGTCTCCATCAAAATCACCCCAACGGGTAACTATCCCTTGCCGCCCCATAACGTGGTGCTACACATCGCCGCACCGCAGCGAACCCCCGGAGAAAAACGCGATACCGGCACAGGATGGACCTCCCGACGTGGTCGGCCCTGCTGCTACCCACCTGAAACCCTCCGCCACTCATGGCGTCCAGACGGTAGCCTGCCGACGGCAGCCCTGCAACACTATCGGCGAGACTCCTCGCCGCACAAGCAAGAAATAAATAGCGATCAGATTGGTGCTTCACCAATCTTCCGGATCAGGCTCTCGAGCACCACATCGCGCATCCCTTCCACGAACTTGATGCTCCCGACGACAAGGTGGCCGCCGCCGCTCACGCCCCCGCCGGAGATCTCGCTATGGAGCTCACGCACCATCCGGGGGATGTTCATCATGACGCCACGGGAGCGCAGGACGGCGAAATCCGGCCCGAACCCGAGTGTGACGATCGGTTCTCCCGGGTGCGCCCGGACCAGCCGGTCGTGCACCTCTCCCGAGGTCTTGCCGGGCGGCGGGAACGTGAACCGGTGGGCAAACATCTCCACATCGAGCATGAAGAGGTGAGCACCGCTCGGCAGCATCCGGCTCTCGACATGGGGCATGATAGCCTCGAGCTGCTCCGCGATCGCGTGATTCGCTTCTTCGACAAGCAGGTTGACGAACTGCTCGTGGCGTTCGGGGTTCCCGGAGAGGTTCAGGATATCCTTGACGATCTCTCTCCCGTCGCTGAACCGGAGCCAGAACTGCTCATAGTCGAGTGCCAGCGCGATATCGCGGCAATCATCCTCCGAGTACTCAGGCGCGGCCACCGCGAGGTAGCGGGCACGCTCCGGCGCTTCGCTCCGGTCGCCGACCCCCGCGATCGCCGGCAGGTGCCGGATCTGGCCCTCGACCGCCGGGTTGACCATACGGGCGACCTCTGTGCCCAGCATCCCTGCTGTCACCCCGTAATCGCCGCCCACGTGGTAGGGGTTGACGTGCCCGATCAGGTAATCATCTACGATCTCGTCGGGGTGGTGGTGGTCGACGACCATCACCGGGAGCTCGAAGATCCGGGTCACCTTCAGCGACGGCATGTCCTCCTCGGTCGACCCGTTGTCCATCAGGAGGATCATCGGCATCTTCTGCCCATAGCGGACGTTGTCCTTGAGGGCGAAGTCAAGATCCCGCGTGATATCTTCAATCTCATAGAACGGGGCCTTGGACGGAGACCGCTTGAAGAGGAAGTACTCCGCGTCGAAGTCCCCGCCGCTCTCCCGGATCAGCGCGGTCACCGCCTGTTCGATCGCGACGGCGGCGCATATGCCGTCCGCGTCCGCGTGGTGCCTGAGGATGATCGGCCGCGCGGTCAGGACCGCTCTTCGGATCTCCTTTGCCACCTGGCGCATCTGCGGCCGAAGAGCATCGAGGACCTCGCTCTCGATGAGGAACGGGAGGTCGACCGGTTCCGCACGCTCGTCGAGCGCCGCATCGATACGCCCCCGGACCTGTGCCGCATCCTCCGGCGCGAGGACCTCCATGGACCGGATCTCGATCTGGAGCTGGTTGTTGCGCTGCATCACCTCACCCGTGAGGGCGACGATATCCCCGAGGTTCACCTCAGGGTAGGCGCGGACGCCCGCTTCGATGAACGCAGCAGCGTTCGCGGTGCCGGACTCATCCACAACAGTGAAGATCGTCGGCCCCGATGTCTGCTTGATCTGGGCGACCTCGCCCTCGATCAGCACCGTCCTGCCGATCTTCGTCCCGATATCCGCGAGAAGCACACTCGTCATCTTGCGGGTCACGGTCTCCGTCTGGTAGACAGTCGGCGTGACCTCCTCGAGGTCGATGTTGCCGTTGCTCCGGATCTGAAGGACGTAGACGAGGATCGGATCGCGTTCCTCGTGCTGCACCTTCACGTTGCTCTTATGAACGAGCCCTTTGACCCGGTCGTTTAACTGGACAAAGACGCCGAACGGGGCGAAACCCTGCACCCGCCCCAGGTATATCTTCCCTTCCTCCACCTCGTCGAGCGTACAGTTCGCTCCGAGGCGGTAGACAATCGTATCTTTCGTATCTTCCATGATACTTCACCAAATCATTCTTCGGGCACCTCAACGGTGTGCCCTGCGAGTTCATACAGCCGGCACTCACCGTCTCGTCTGCCTTTTGCGATGATAATATCACCGCTCTCCAGTCGAACGCCCTTCCCCGGGCGGTAGACCCACCGGTCGGCGTGCTTGATGGCGAGCACGACCATCCCGGTCACCGTCCCGAGCGACACTTCTTTGAGGGTTCTCCCCACGAGCGGCGACGACTCCGCTACAGGCATCCGCGTGATGATCTCGTCCGACTCGCGAACGATCTTCTTAAAGACCGGCGGGATCTCGATATCGCGCAGGAGCACATCGACGATGGCATGGGCCGAATCGCTGATCGCCTGCGCAAACGAGGACATATATAGGAGTCCCCGGAGGTAGCGCACGTCGTCGATCTTTCGTGCCGCTTCGAGGATCCAGAGGTCCAGGTCGTAGCGCATGTCGTCGAGCGCCGTATCGAGAGCGACCACCTCGTGCGCCACCTCCTTATTGTTGAAGAGCAGGGAGGTGTACGCGAGCCCCACAGAGAGTTCCGAGAGATTCTTCATCTCGATGATCAGTTGAACCGCCCGGTCGAGGTCGTCGACCTCGCCCGCACGCGAGGGTTCGCTTACGGGGAACTCCACTGCCCCCGCCATCCGGGAGAGGATATCCGCCCCGGCTTCCGGACCCCGCGAGAGCAGGATATCGTCCTTCTCCACCCGGGTAGTCTTGTCGGGGTCGTATATCCACCCCTTACCACGCCGGATGGCGATGACCTGCATACCGGTCGTGCTCTGGACCTTGAGGTCGCCGAGGGTGCGGCCGGCAAGGTCGCTTCCCAGACTGACGATTACCCGGGTGACGATCTCTTCCGCCTCGGGAAAGACGCGCTTGAGTTTTGCCGGAAACCGGATATCCTTCAGGATGAGTTTTGCTATGTCCGAAGCCGAGTTCGCGATCCTCTCCGCCGCCTCGGCCACCTGGAGCATGCCGCTCATCGCTTCTGCCTCTTCGAGCCTTCTAGCGCCGAGGACGCTCTGAATCCTGGCCTGATAGACCAGTTTATTCATACCTTCCTCGAGATTGATCACTTCGAGCGCTATCTCTTTGCCGTCGAAGAGTATCGCGGAGTAAGCGAGATCAACCATCAGTTCAGAGACATCCTTCATCTCGATCAGGACGTCTTTGAAGCTGATCGGCTGGTATTCACGTTCCGTCATGGGTCTGTTAACCGTTTTTTGTTATCTTTCACTACAACAGCAGGTCTATCGCTGCCACGAGGGTAGCTGCACCGATCAGGTCGATAAGGCTTGTGATGACAGGGATTCCGAAGTTATCGGGATCAAGGCCGTACCGGAACGAAAGGCTCGCCGTGGCGTATGCCACGGCGTTCACCAGTGTCATGACGGCCAGACCTGCTACAAGGCTGATAATGACCAGCATCCCGAGACCGGGGCTGTTCAACCCCATGAGCACCGCCGCACTATGCGCGATGAGCGCCAGCAGTGGAAGCAGTATCAACGTATAGAGGTAGGAAATAATAAAATGATGCACTACGCCGCGCTCGGGGAGGAACGAGGGGTTGACCTCGCCGGTATGCATCTCCGTCGATAGGCGCGATCCGAGGATGCCGCCTATCGACCCGAGACCGCCCATGAACGGCGGTATCAGGATGAGGAAGACCGCGAGCGCGAGTAGGTTGTCGAGGTTGAGCGAGTAGGTCAGTCCCGCCAGGGTGCCGAAGGTGCTGAGCGGGACGAGGAGGAAGAGATTCTCCCGGACGATAGCGCCCATGCCCTCCAGGCGGCGCCGGGTGTAGAGGATGATGACGATGGCGGTTGCGACCGCGACGGCCACGAGCACCAGGCGTGTCGGGGGGGAGAGGAGCATGACGAACGTCGCGGAGAGCACCAGGATCGGGAGCGTGACGATATCGCCCGAGGTGGTGACGGTCGGTGCGGCGATCATGTCGAGGTCGAGACCGTAGCGGTAACTTGTCAGCGCAACGACCAGGGTGATCCCCATCACCACCAACCCCGAGACAACGCCGCAGACGACCGAGATCAGCACGAGGTCGGTGACGCCCACCACGGGAAACCCGCAAAGAGTGCTTAACGCGTAGGCGAAGATGCCGAGGGCGAACGCTATGAGGATAGTCACCACAAGCGAGGCGCGGATGTTGTCGCCGAGGACGGAGCCTTCCTGAAAGTCGATGGAGAACTCCCCGAGGTGCATCGACGACGAAAGGCGGGATGCGAAGACCCCGGCGATGCTCCCCCGCATGTTGATGATCGACGGCAGGAGCACCATCAGGCCGGGTATCAGCCCGAGGACTTCACGGACGGAACCAAGATAGATGCCTGCAATGCTCAAGGCGGCGGCGCTGGCAAGCAGAGCGCCAAGACCGGTCAGTATCAGGCGGCTCTGGCTGAATAGGCCCTGCCACATCACCATCACCGTCCATCACAATCAACCCCGGTACGGGATCTCCAGCACCGTCAGATCGGCCGGGAGGATCACGTCTCCTTCATAATTTCGCTTTGCATCGCGTATATGGTTTGCTGTGCTGGTATAGCGGGAACTTATGTGCATCAGGGCGAGCATACGAGCGCTTGTGGCTGCTGCCGCCTCACCGGCCTCGCCGGCGGTGGAGTGCATGACCTCCCGGGCGCGGTCGCTCTCCTGGTCGTCGAATGTGGCGTCGTGGATCAGGAGATCGGCGTTCCGGAGCATCGCGGCGATCTCGGGCTGGTGCTGGAGCGGCCGCGTGTCCCCGGTGTAGGCAATCTTCCGCCCCGGGCGTGGTTCACCCATAATATCGGCAGGCCGGACGACAGCCTCGACGCCGTCGCGGACGATGCGGACTTCCTCACCGCGCTGCAGCCGCCCGAAGAGCGGGCCCGGCGGGACGCCGAGCGCGATCGCCTGTTCGCGGTTGAACCGACCGGGCCGCTCGTCCTCCTCCATAACGTAGCCGAGGCCGGGGATGCCGTGGTGCGTTGCAAACGCCCGGACAGTGTAGCCGTTGAAAGGCACGACCGAACCGTGGCTGAGGGTATGAGCGGTGACCGTGAACCCCCGGGCGTGGCGGTTGATCCTCTGGACGAGATCGACGAACTCCTCGACCCAGGACGGACCGTAGATCGGGAGCGACTCGGTTCGTCCCATGAACGCAAGCGTCTCGACAAGCCCGAAGATGCCAAGGAAGTGGTCGGCATGCCAGTGGGTGACGAAGACGGCGTCAACGGTGAACCCGGTCCGGGCACGCATCATCTGCTGCTGGGTGCCCTCCCCGCAGTCGAAGAGCAGGGTGTCGGAGCCGCGCCGGATCAGGATGCAGGAGGGGTTCCTCTGCGGGGACGGGAGCGCTCCCGCCGTGCCGAGGAAGTGGACGTGCAGGGTCTCGCCGGCTATACGAACCACTTCCTGAATGCTACAAGGCTCCGTTCGGCCTCTTCGAGCGTCCGGCCCTCGATCACGACCCGGCCGGAGTAGTCACGGGCGACGACCCGCCCGACCTTCTCCCACCTGACGGTCCCGTCACCGAGGGCAAGGTGCTCGTCCGATTGTCCATGGTTGTCGTGAATGTGCAGGTGACTTACCTCACGGACGTGCGTGAGGAACGCATCGACAAGACCGTTGGTGTTGGCGTGCCCGATATCGAGTGTGACCCCGATCCCGGGGATCCCTTCCGTGAGGCCGAGGATCTCCTCGGGGTAGCGACAGAGAAAGTCCTTGATGCTGATCATGTTCTCGACGCACGCGAGGACGCCGTGGTCCTCCGCATACTTCCCTATCTCGACCAGTGCAGTCTTCTGCATCTCCCAGACCTTCTCGGGGACGAGTTTTCCCACGGGGGATACAAACCCGGGGTGGATCGTCACCCGGTCGGTCAGTTCGGCTGCGTGGTGGATGCAGCAGCAGGTCTGGCGGATGGACTCGCGCCAGATGGGGTAGTTTACCGACGCGAGGTTCAAGTCGCTGAAGGGAGCGTGAACGGTCGCGAGAAGGCCGGTGCTCTCGAGAATCTCCCGGACAGCGGCAAAATTCTCGGGGTTATCCAGGCGGTATTTCCCGTCGGCGGCGATCTCCCAGCCGGTATACCCGATATCCTCAAGCCCATAGATCCAGTCCCGGGACTCCCAGACTTTAGATGAAGATGCAAAATACGGAGTAAGGCTCATGGCATCTCCCCCAGACGGCGGAGCAGGGAGCGGGCCTCTCGAGCAAACTCATCGAGCGTTCCCTCGTTCACGATCCGGTAGTCTGCTCCTTCCAGGGCCCGGCCGAGCCCCCACCCGAGTTCACGCTCGTCGCGGGCCTGGAGTTCTTCAGCGGTGAGGGAGTCGTCGGACCGGCCGCGGTTCGTGAGCCTCGTATAGCGCTTCGCAAACGACGATTCTATCCCGATGAGCGTGAAGTCGGGGAAGTGCTCCCGAAACGCCGCCACCTCGTAATCACCCCTGATCCCATCCACCAGGACCACCGGAGCGGCCGTTGCCTCGATGGCCGGGATGGTGATCCGGGCGATGGCATCCATGCCGAGGTCCGCGCGCAATCTCCCCGCGACCGCACCGAGGTTCGCGTCCGTCAGGGGGAGCCCGACCTCCTTCACCCGTTCCCGTATCGCATCCCCCATGACCACAACCGGGATCCCGAGGTCCCGGGCGATCCTCGACACCTCACCCTTCCCGCTTGCCGGCATACCAACGATTCCAATGACCTTCATCAGGGTTTCTCCATCAAATTATGCTATTGTATCCAGAACAGCGGGCCGTACCGGTGAGAGACCGGCTGCAGGGTCCCGGCGGTGCAGGTTGTGGCGGCCGCCACAATCATCCCCATAATGTGCGTTTCCGACGATATTATGTTTAGCGTCACGAAAACGGCTTCTGTTCCGGATCGTACCCGACCTCGCCGTCCTCCCGGGTCCGTATCAGGACGCTCCGGCGAAGAGGCGCCGCTGCCGCCTCGAGTTCCTGCCGGGTCAGGGGGACGAACCCCGCGGCCACCCCCTGCTGGAGCACGAGGTCCAGGTCCCCGGCCGCCTCCGCGATGGAGGGGAGGTTGTCCTCGCGGCCCCGGAAGAGGGTGACCACGATCTGGCAGGAGACAAGGCTGCCGTCGGTCTTCGCCCGCCTGCAGGCGGCGAGCGACCGTTTCACGGCATCGGCGGCGGCAAGTCCCAGGAGGTCGTCGTAGCGCTCCCACGTTGTCTTGATATCGAGCGCGACCATATCCACGAGGTGCCGGTCGAGCAGGTCTTCGAGCACGCCGGGGAAGATGCCGTTCGTGTGCAGGCCGACGGATAACCCCATCGTGCGAGCGGCGGCGGCGAGGTGGAGGAGTGCCGGCCCCTGCAGGGTAGGTTCCCCGCCGGAGAAGACCACGGCGCCGGCGACCGTGCGGGAACTGCGGATCATCGCGATGATCTCGTCTGCGTCGCGGAGATCCTCGCCGCCCTGGAGGTCGACGTTGTGGCAGTAGAAGCAACGCGCGGGGCATCCCCGGAGAAAGACGGTGCAGGCCGCCCGCCCCCGCCAATCAACGGTGCTGATCGGGACAAAACCTCCGAAATTGATGTACACAGGATCACCAGGCGATATAGAGGTGCTTCCTTATTTCTTGTAAGCCTTGGCTTTCCGGCTACGAAAAAAGATCTGCATAAGAGTAAGTCAAGTTTACTTGTTGAGAGAACAACTCAATTTTAACCGGAATTTTAAAAACAAGCCTTTATCAATTCTTTTCCTCAAATATACACTCATGGGTCTCATAGAAGACGCCCGGCGAGGCGTCATCACCGAGGAGATGCGGATCGTCGCAGCAGCAGAGGGTGTAACCGAAGAGTTTGTCAGGCGCGGCGTGGCCGAAGGTCACATCGTCATTCCGGTCTCTCCCTACCGGAAGGTGAAGATCTGCGGTATCGGCGAAGGGCTCCGCACGAAGGTCAACGCGAGCATCGGGACGTCGACGGATATCGTCGACGTCGATATGGAGATCGAGAAGGTCCGGCAGGCCGAACGCGCCGGTGCCGATACGCTGATGGAACTCTCCACCGGCGGCGACTTTGCAGAGATCCGGCGCCGGGTCGTCGAGGCGACCAACCTCTCGGTCGGGTCGGTCCCGCTCTACCAGGCGTTCATCGAGGCCGCCCGGAAGCACGGGGCGGTCGTCCACATGGAAGAGGACGATCTCTTCCGGATCACGGCGGAGCAGGCGAAGCTCGGGACCAACTTCATGGCGATCCACACCGGGATCAACTACGAGACGATGAAGCGCCTGCAGAACCAGGGGCGGCACGGCGGGCTCGTCTCCCGGGGCGGGGCCTTCATGACCGCGTGGATGCTTCACAACGAGAAGGAGAACCCGCTGTATTCGGAGTTCGATTACCTTGTCGAGATCTTGAAAGAGCACGAGGTCACCCTCTCGTTCGGCAACGGGATGCGGGCGGGCGCGGTCCACGATGCGACCGACCGTGCACAGATCCAGGAACTGCTCATCAACGCCGAACTCGCCGACAAGGCACACGAGCAGGGCGTGCAGGCGATCATCGAGGGGCCGGGACATATCCCGATCGACGAGATCCAGACCAACGTCGTCCTGCAGAAGCGCGTCACGAACCGGAAACCGTTCTACATGCTCGGGCCCCTGGTCACCGATATCGCGCCCGGCTACGACGACAGGGTCGCCGCTATCGGCGCCGCGCTCTCCTCCTCCTACGGCGCCGATTTCATCTGCTACGTGACGCCGGCAGAGCACCTGGCGCTCCCCACCCCCGAGGAGGTCTACGAGGGCGTCATCAGTTCGAGGATCGCCGCCCACGTCGGGGATATGATCAAGCTCAAGAAGCGCGACGCCGATCTCGAGATGGGCCACGCCCGCCGCGACCTCGACTGGGAGCGGCAGTTTGCGGTCGCGATGAACCCCGAGCGCGCCCGGGCGATCCGGGCCGAGCGGATGCCGGCCGAC
>NZ_DAOSET010000017.1:0-48874 GCF_035363275.1 Methanoculleus sp.
TTGATCTGGTCGTAGTAGCGGCCGAGGTTCTGCTCGATCGTCTCGTGGACGTAGATCTTCACCCGCTCGCCCGAAAGGTCGAGTTCCACCGCCGCCTCGGCAGGGTGGACCGCCCGGACCATCTTCGCCGCCGGGTTATCGCCGTTGGATCTGAGGATCTGCTCGATCTCCTGCCACGAGCGCTCTTTACTCGCGTCATCGAGCGTCGTTATGATTCCGGCAACAGCAGTGTAGTTCTCGTAGATCACCTCTACGACCCGCTGGTAGCGCTCGACCTTCTTCTCAAACCCCTTGATCGCCTCCGCCTGGCGCCGGCGGATCACCTCCGCCTGGGAGAGGCGGGGTTTCTCGGTGGCTGCGGCCTCCTTCTCCCCCGCGACCTCCGGGTAGAAGGCATCCAGAGCCTCGCTGAAGGTCGCAAACCGCTCGCGAACCTCCTCGCCGGCAAGCACCACCGGCCAGCACCCGGACGGCGTTATTACCGGATCGCTCCGCCCAGAGACCGCGGCCATCAACCGTTCAAATGCCTCCCGGACCGCCGCCGCGTCCACCTCGGCGGCCGCGGCGCTCTTCTCGACACCCGCGATCCGGCAGACCTCTTCGGCGTACGCCCCGCCGAGCATGCACCCGACCGCGAGCGTCCGGACGATGTCGCGGTCGGACCCATCAAGCATCCCCTGGAACGCTTCCGGGGAGAGAGACGAGCAGTCGGCCCCCTCAAAGGCGTAGACGGCGCCGGGGACCACCTCCCGGGTCTTGAACCGGTGGTGCCAGAGGGGTTTGATGATCGTGTAACGTTCGTCGCAGAGGATCGCGTTCCCCTCGTCGAAGAGCTCGAAGATGAGATGGTAGGTCGTATCCCGCTTCCCGACGTCGATGCTCATGGTGCGCTCAAGCCCGAGCTGGCGGATGCCGAGCACCTTCCCGCCCTCGAGGTGCTTTCTGAGCAGCATCGCAAAACTCGGCGGGTTCTTCGGGGGTGTGGGGAACTCCGCAGTGAAGTGGGCGCGCCGTCCGGTCTCGATGAGCAACAGGTATTTTGCCCGGTCCTCCCCGTTTAGCCTGATACCGAGGGTCTTTGCGTCGAACTGGTAGATCTTGCCGACCCAGAGCGGGAGGCGATCGGCAGACTCCGCCACCAGCGCCCGAAGATCGACCCCGCTCATTCCCTGTAATGTTGCCATTGGTTCCAGAATACATTCGGCCCGGTACCTAAAGAAGGGTACGGGCAAGCGGCACAGGATCCGGATTAGATGGAGATCGGGCAGATGGATGCGCTGTGTCCTGGGGGAATAGAAAGGGATCGACGACTTCGGGGATTTTGTAACTCTTTGAGATCCTTAAGCGGATCACATTGCTGATGTCGGTCGCATGTCACTGTCTACGGATTTCAGGTGGATATCACCACGCGGGGGGTGGGGACAGGGGAGGGGGGTCTCCCCCATATGCGCTAACCTAACCTACCGGTACCGCCAATCCCTGTTGATACTGGTACGCTGCGAACACCTGACGAGTTCTCTTTCTCTTCCTCTCTGCAAGTTGTTTTGCAATGAGATGCCAGCGTTCGAGACATTTTTTCAGCGACAGAATCGGATTTACTGCACATCGCAGCAAGTGAACTGCAAACGACGTCTCTCGCCACAGGTTGGTTTGTTCGGGATCTTCCTCATCCCCGGGCATGGAGGGGGTATCCCCAGGGGGAAAAAAAACGTCCCTCGTCGACGATTGCCGTCGTAAGAAGGGCCACAACCATCTTCCCGTGTAACCACGCTTTTGCGCTGACCGGATCCGTTTTTGGGAGATGTCCCAGACCCAATAGTGATTTTAATCGTTTGAATGCTAATTCCACTTGCCATCGCATCCGATACAACGACAGGACTTCTTCCGCAGTGACCACATCCCTCGTGAGCGAGGTGACAACAAAGACGTACTCGTGTAACTCAAGTGTTTCCTCACTGATTGGCCTTTGTTTTTTGATCTGACTCTGAATAACCGCTTTCTTTGAACGCTCTGCAGCTTCAGGAGATTTCTTTATCACACATAGGCGAACGGGCTTTCGTTGGTTCTCCGAAAACCCATAGAAGACATCAAAATCACCAAGCTCTCCATAATCCAAGGTACGAAACTGCTCTAACACATCAAACTCTTCATGCTCATTTTTCATCAATTTAAACGCCTTATTTCTGAGCCTGACCAGAAAATCTCCCTCATGGTCGAGAACATACGTTATCCCGGTAATCGTCCCATAGCCCCGGTCACCGACCAGGAGATCTCCGTTGCGAACCGGAAAATTGCGGAAGGATTCTCCCACGGTTGGGTCGGTAATGTGAAAATGGTCGCACGAAAGGCCAAATAACTCAATGCTGTAATGTAATCGCCAGTCAGACCCGGTACTGCCGGGTTCGGTGATGACACTCGCATCGACAAGACGGACAGTGAAGTCCTGCAACCACTGCGGTTTGTGAACAGCCCCATGAACCTGGTCTGCAAGATGGATCGAGAGCCATCGCAGCCATTCCGAACTGGCCCGAAGACGCTTCAAGAGAGCAACATCGGAAATATCCACTAATCCAGCTTCTTTTGCCCGTACGACAGTTTCTCGCATCGAACAACCGTCGGCTAAGTGAATGAGAAGGACACGCAGCAACACGTCTGCAGAGACAATTTTACGCCGGCGGGTTAGGGCGCCAAGTTCTTGGGCTTTGTCTTCCCAACCCTCAGGCAGAAATTGTAACAGAAACTTCCAGTTCTCATCGAATGCTATTTCCATGCCCAGTCCGCTCTCCCGTTCCCTGATTACAAGGTACTAGTGCACCGGCCACAGTAAAATACATGTCGATAAAGTTAGCGCATATGGGGGTCTCCCCCCTCCCCTGAAACCCCTCCCCAGACGCGATATCCACCACGGTCCAGTTTACGGGGCTTTGTCCTCACTTTCAACTACGTCGCCGTAAAGCAGACTCACGGTGCTCAAATCCCCGTCTTTCCCACCACCAGTTACAGCAAATGTCCAGATGAGGAAAAACCTTAGGGTAAAACTACTCTTCAAAAAAAAGCAAAAAGTCAGAGCGGAGGAGGTTACTCCTCAGACTCTTCCGTCTCTTCGATCTCGGGCGCAGTCTCCGGCGTGGCCGGGCGCGAGATCGTCTCCTTCATGACGACGTCTTTGACATCGGGGTAGTTCTCGAAGATCTCGCGGACGAGGGTGCCCCGCCAGACCATCCAGCGCCGGTCATATGTGATCGCGGGCGGAAGCGTCAGTTCGGCCACGCCGTCGGCGATGCTGATCCCGATGTCGGTTCGGCCCGAGAAGAGCTTGATGAGACCCTTGATCTGCTCTATCGGGTCCTCGACCTTCTCCAGGATCGAGTAGGAGTAGGTCAGGGTCTGGCCAGCAAGCGGATGGTTGAAGTCGACGACCGCGCGCTTTCCGATGACGTCGATGACGACGCCCTCGCGGCCCTCAACCTCGATCCGCGTTCCGCGCTTCGGCTTCTCGCGGAACTGCGAGGTCGGGACGGACTTCATGCCGTCTTCCTCGTGCGGCCCGAACGCCTTCTCGGGCGGGATATCAACCTGGCCCTCGGCGCCGACTTCCTTCCCGATCAGCTCGTCCTCAAGGCCGATGATGACGTGGTGGCTCCCCAGGCGGACGGTGACAGGACCGTACTCCGCCCGCGGGTTGTAGATCCCCTCTTCCTTTGCGCTCTCCTCATCCGTGGTATCGAAGATATTCTCACCGGCGCGGCCGGTGTATCTGAGCCTGATAAAATCTCCTTCCTGAAGTGCCATTCCATTCACCTTGAATAGCAGCTGCGTTATCGGGCCGATACGGGACGCGTACAGGCCCGCCGCATACCTGCGTCTCGTTGTCCCACTTTATTTGGATGGAATGGTATTTATCTTGCGGGGGTGAGGAAGGGGAATGGGACCGGACAGGATCATAGACGAGGGAGAGCAGCAGGCGGAGAGTGTCTCGTACGCCCCCTCTCCCCCTGGAGAGTTCTGCGGCAGAGAGAAGGAGCGAGAGAGACTCTCGGCCATCCTCTCGCGGGCAACAGAGCACGGGCAGGCGGTGATGATCTCCGGCCCCCCCGGCATCGGGAAGAGTTCGCTCCTGAACCGGCTCGCCTACGAGGTGCAGGAGAACCCCGCCGGGGGCGAGGCGCCCGTCCTCAGGGGTGAGGTCTTCGACCTCCCGGGGATGATCTTCTCGGTCTTCCGCGACCTGTTGAAGGACCTGCGAGGGCACGCCGCTTCCGCGAGATTCGGGGAGATCCTCGGTACCGAGGGGATGAAGGAGGCAGTCCGGTATGCCGACGACGTGCTGGAGAAGTATGCCGCCCCGGTGGAGCCGGTGGGCCTGCTCTCCAAGACCGGCGAGGAGATTATCGGCATCTTCGCCCGGTCGCCTGAGGTCGGGTACGACCGGGTGCGCCAGGCGTTCGAGGAGCTGCTCCGGGAACTCGGGGGACTGATGGCCGGGACCGGTCGGGCCGCGGCAGTCCTGCTCGACGACGTTCATCTCGCCTCGAGCCTCGACCGGCGCCTCCTCCTGGACACCGTCCGCGATCTTCCGCCCGGCATCCTCCTTGCCTTCACCTGCCGGACGGGGGATGCGGCCGGCCCGGGGAAGGAGGAGATCCAGGGTCTTGAGATCCCCGAAGTGCCGCTATCAGGGATGCAGCCCCACGAGATCCGGGAACTGGCGGAGAGGCGGTTTGACCTCTCCATCGATGACGCAGCAGCAGCCGCCCTCCTCGAGGAGACCGGGGGCGACCCGTTCAGCCTCATGGCCTGCTTCAACGCCCTGCGCCACCGCGGCATTACACCCTCTAAAGAAACGATCGCAGACGTGCTTGCCGGGGCAGAAGACCCGGCAGGGCTTGCCCTCGCCACGCTCCCCGGGCCAGAGGGGGCATGGGCGGAGGGGCTCTCTGTCTTAAACCCCCCGTTCCCGGTGCCGGTCATGGGCTGCATGCTCGACATCCCGGGGACGAGTGTGACGGACCGGCTGCAGGGGAGCAGCATATTCCGGAGGCTCCCCGGCGGCGAATACGCCTTCGCGCACCCCCTCCTCCAGGAGCACTGCAGGCGCGAACTCATCCCGGGTGCACGGGTAGCGCTCAATGCCCGTGCGGCAGACTGCTTCGAGCGTTCCATGCACCGCCTCTCCGGCAGGCTGCACGTCCTCCTCTCGCTTGCCTGCCACTACTTCCACGCGCGGGAGTACGGAAAGGCGGCGGACCTGAACCTGGAGCTGGGGCTCCGGTTCCATCACCGCGAGGATCACGACACGGCTCTGGTGATGACAGAGCGGGCGATCGTCTCTGCGGAGCATCTCGGGGACGGTGCTCTCCTTGCCGCCGCACGGAACCAGAGAGACCTTGTCCGGCAGGCGATCACCGGCCCGGTCCGGCCCGTGCAGTGAGGGTTTATCATGCTTCCGAAAGAGACGATCTGACGCGACTGTCATGCTCGAAGTAGAAGCGAAGTTTGCGGTCCCTGATACCTCCCGCATCAGGGCCCGGCTCAACCGGCAGGGAGTGCGGATGACGAGGAGGCAGCAGGAGCGCGACGTCTACTACAACGCCCCCCACCGTGATTTCGGAGAGACTGACGAGGCATTACGGGTCAGGTACGACGATACCGGGGTCACCGTGACCTACAAAGCCCCCAAGATCCGGGTAGGGAGCGCAAAGGCCCGCGAGGAGTTCAACCTCGCGGTGGCCTCGGGAGAGACCCTTGAAGAGATCCTCTCCCGCCTCGGTTTCCGGCGGGCCGCCACGGTCTCAAAGGTGCGGGAGTTCTACGAGAAGGGGGAGGTGACAGTGACGCTCGACGACGTCGAGGGTCTCGGGACGTTCATCGAGATCGAGATCCTGACCGAAGTTGGTACAGAAGACGCTGCCGAACGGATAGGAGCGGTTGCAAAAGGGTTGGGTGTAGACGGTCCACCGATCTACACCTCGTATCTTGAGATGCTGTTATCTAAACAGCGATAAGGTCGATCTGAATCTCTTTTGGCTCCGTCCCAAAGTGGATGAGTGCGCCGTAGCCCTCTGATGCGGGCCCGGGGTTGACGACAGTGACGCCGTCGACCTCGGCGATCCCCCGTGCTTCGTGAATGTGAGCACAGCAGACCAGGTCGAACCGGGTCATGTGCTTTCGGATGCTCTGGCAGCCGACATGCTCCTCGCCGATGGAATCCAGGGCTCCGTAGGGCGGGGCGTGGCTGATCAGGACGTTGTGGATGTTCTTGTCCATGTGGTTGACGATCCGGGTGAGTTCACCATCAATCTCTTTCTCGGTAAGTTCAAACGGCGTGCCGAAAGGCGTCTGGTTCGAACCCCCAAGACCTGCGAGCGTTATCTTTCCGAGCGCTATCCAGGAGTTGTGCAGACAGACTGCATCTGAGCGTTCGAGCACGTCGACGATCTCACGGGGGTCACAGTTGCCGGGGATTGCAAAACACGGTACTTCGAAGTTGGAGAGTACCGAATCTACAGGCTCAAGTGGACCAAAGTTGGTGATGTCGCCTGCAATGATGACTGCATCGTAGTCGTAGCTGAGAAAAGCGTCAAGCTTTCCGTAGTTACCGTGCAGATCTGCTAAGAGTAGCACATCCGTCATGCTCTATAGATGAGGAGTGCGTCTAAAAAACCTTATCTCCTGATCCATCCAGGAGCCGGTTATCCTGCCGCCGAGCGCCAGTTTGCCAAGAACTTTCTGGGTTTCCGGAAGGAGCGGGCGAGGACGGCTGTTCCCGAGGGGGGTCCCGGGCAGCGGCATGAAGTAGTGGATGTGTGCCGTCCCCGCCCGGGTGACCTGGCGCACGAGGTCGAGCGTCGCGCGCTGGTCGTCGTCGCTCTCAAACGGCAGCCCCAGGATGAAATCGACGACCGGGACGAGCCCGTGCTCCCGGCAGATCTCGACGGCACGGATGACGTCCTCCACGGTATGCCCCCGGTGCAGGCGGCGGAGCACCCGGTCGCTCCCGGACTGGGCCCCGAAGTGCAGGCGGGTGTTGGCGCAGTGGTCGAGGATGAGTTCGACGGACTGCCGCGAGACGCACTCCGGGCGCACCTCGCCGGGGAAGGTGCCGAAGTAGATCCGCCCATCGAGGCTCTCGAGGAGCCGCTCCACGCGATCGAGCCGGAGGTGAACGCCGTCCGACCCGTAGGCGAACGCGTTCGGGGTGACGAACCGGATATCCCGGTGACGTGACGCATAGCGAGCGATCTCCTCGACGGAACGGTGGCGCATGCACCGCCCGAAGAGGCGGGGGGTCTGGCAGTATCCGCAGGAGAACGGGCACCCCCGGGTGATCTCGACGAACCCCTTGAGGTCCGAGAACGGCGGATAGCCGTCGAGGAGGACGGTATGCCGGGCAGGCGTGTAGCCGGCGGCGGTGGCGACCCCGGGCGGCGGGTCCCTCCCCTCTTCGATGGCAGAGAGAAGCGCCGGGAGGGTGTACTCGCCCTCCCCGACGACGACGTAGTCGGCGTACTCCGCCACCTCCCGGTAGCAGGCGGAGGGATGAGGACCTCCCGCGATCGTTATGCAGTCGGCTCCTGCGATCTCGTCACGATAGAAGCGTTCGTTGATGGAGTTCAGGCTGTAGACGGTGACGTCGCGCTGCGGCGCATCGGTTATCTCGAAGTGGTACCCGGAGCCTTCGCACGCCGCGGATAAGACGGCGAGGGTGTTGTTCGCCTGGGGTATGGCTCGCCAGTTGACGTTCATGGGTGTAGCGGACGACCGTCGAGCGATCGGCGTCGGCAGGAGCTGCCCCTTTCTCGATCGTTCAGCGGAAACGAGAGGGTTTTTCAGTATACCATCTCTTCAAGGATGAAGATTAATGTGACGCCGTTGGCGGTAGAGTCAACTACCCCGCCTTTGCGGAGGGGGCATTCTGCCGCAAAGAGGTGAAACGAACCAGCCTGATGGTTCCTGAGGAGATCCGGAGACACCGGGCGTCTTACGGCCCGGACCTCCCGATCTCGGGTTGCAGACTGCCCCGACAGAATTAAATCTGCCTGAAGTAAGGTTACAGCAAACCACCAACCCTGCTCTACCCATAAACCACAGAGAAACGAGGCATAACGTATGGATGATAGGAAGAAACTGACCACCGCTGCCGGCGCACCCGTGCCGGAGAACCAGAACGCCATGACCGCCGGTCCACGCGGCCCCATGCTGATGCAGGACGTCTGGTACCAGGAGAAACTCGCCCACTTCAACCGGGAGGTGATCCCGGAGCGGCGGATGCACGCCAAGGGGTCCGGGGCGTTCGGAACGTTCACCGTCACCCACGACATCACCCGGTTCACGAAAGCGAAGATCTTCTCGGAAGTGGGCAAGAAGACCGAGGTCTTCGTGCGATTCTCGACCGTCGCCGGCGAACGCGGTGCGGCCGACGCGGAGCGCGACATCCGCGGCTTCGCCATCAAGTTCTACACCGAGGAAGGGAACTGGGACCTGGTCGGGAACAACACGCCCGTCTTCTTCATACGCGACCCCCACAAGTTCCCGGACCTCAACCGCGCCGTCAAGCGCGACCCGAAGACGAACATGCGGTCGGCAAAGAACAACTGGGACTTCTGGACCTCCCTTCCCGAGTCGTTGCACCAGGTGACCATCACCATGAGCGACCGCGGGATCCCCCTCTCCTACCGCCACATGCACGGCTTTGGAAGCCACACGTTCAGCATGATCAACGCGAAGAACGAGCGCGTCTGGGTCAAGTTCCACCTCCGGACCCAGCAGGGCATCAAGAACCTGACCGACGAGGAGGCCGCGGCAATCGTCGCGAAAGACCGCGAGAGCCACCAGCGCGACCTCCTCGAGAGCATCGAGCGGGGCGACTTCCCCCGCTGGACGATGTACATCCAGGTGATGACCGAGGAGCAGGCAAAGAAGATGCCTTACAACCCCTTCGATCTCACCAAGGTCTGGTACAAGGGGGAGTACCCACTGACCGAGGTGGGCGTGCTCGAACTGAACAGGAACCCCGAGAACTACTTCCAGGATGTGGAGCAGGCCGCGTTCAACCCCGCCGCCGTGGTGCCGGGGATCGGGATCTCGCCCGATAAGATGCTGCAGGGGCGCCTCTTTGCCTACGGGGACGCTCAGCGCTACCGCCTGGGCGTCAACCACCACCAGATCCCGGTCAACCGCTCGAAATGTGCCGCAAACCCCTCTCACCGCGACGGCCAGATGCGGGTGAACGGCAACGCCGGTTCCGCAGTCGGCTACGAGCCGAACAGTTTCGGCGAGTGGCAGGAGCAGCCCGAGTACCGGGAGCCGTATCTCGAGATCTCCGGCGCCGCGGGTGCCTGGAACTTCCGCGAGGACGACGACGACTACTACACCCAGCCGGGCAAACTCTTCCGCCTGATGAGCCCCGGCGAGCAGCAGGTCCTCTTTGAGAACACCGCTCGCGCCATGGGGGATGCGCCCGACTTCATCAAGGTCCGGCACATTGGTAACTGTCTGAAGGCCGACCCGGCCTACGGGAAGGGTGTCGCGGACGCGCTCGGCATCCCGCTCGACGGAGTGCAGTAGCGGCGGAGCCGCCACCCCTCTTTTTTACTCCTCGACGAAACAGAACGGGTCGGGGGCGGCGTGGTCCCCGGCGGCGGCATACGCCCGCACCCGGCAGCCGCCGCCGCAGAGGTCCCGGTAGCCGCACCGCCCGCACTTCCCCGAGAGGTCCCGCGGTGTCGCCCGGAACCGGGAGAGGACGGGGTTCTCCGCGTCCTGCCAGATCCGGGAGAACGGCCGTTCCCGGACGTTGCCGACGCGGAACTCCGGCGACCGGGCGAACTGGCAGGGATAAACGTTCCCCCGGGGGTCGACGTTCGCCACCCGCGTACCCGCGCTGCACCCGCCGTTCAGGGACCGGACGAGCGCCTCGGCCTCGCGGACGTCGGGAGACCCGTCCCGCTCCATGGCCCGGAGGAGGTGGACGCAGTCCTGCGGGGCGTCGACGGTCAGGAACTCCATGGCGCCGGGATTGATCTCCCTGGCCCTCCGGTAGAGGAGGGTGAGCGCCCCGTCCACCTCCTCCGGCCCTACCTGGAGCCGGTCGTAGACCTCGCCCCCCCGCCCGCTGGGGACGAGCCAGTAGAGGCAGAACCGGGAGGCGCCTTCGGCCACCGCGAGGTCGATCAGGGCCGCGAGCTCGCCATAATTCTCCTTTGTCAGGGTGACCCGGAGGCCGGTCCGGATGCCGGCCTCCCGGCACCGGGCAAACCCCTCCGTCGCCCGCTCGAACGCTCCCGCGGTCCCCCGGAAGGCGTCGTGGGTCTCCGGGGACGCACCGTCGAGCGATATCCCGACGTAGCCGATCCCCGCATCCCGGATCATCCGGGCGGCGCCGGGGGTGATCAGGGTGCCGTTCGTGCTGAGCGCGGTCCGGATCCCGCGCTCGCCCGCCGCACGCGCGAGCTCCGGCAGGTCCTCGCGGAGGAGGGGTTCGCCGCCGGAGAGAAGGATGAGCGGCACGCCCATTTCGGCGAAGTCATCGATGAGCGCGAGCGCCTCGGCGGTCGAGAGCTCGCCCTCCGTCCGCGAGTCCGGTCCGGACCTGCCGTAACAGTGGGCACAGGCCAGGTTGCACCGGTCGGTGAGGTTCCAGAAGACGACCGGCCGGTATTCCCGCACGAACGCGAGGTACTTCCCCGGCACTTCTGTAAGCAGCCTATCCCGGTGGCGGGCGACGCTGCTGACCGTTCCCCGCCCGTGCATGCATTGTGTAATCCTGTTCATTGCAGATCTCCTCCATTCTCGCCGATACGCACGTTCGGCACCCTCTTGTACTCCTTGGTGCTGAAGAGCACGATATACTCCCGGCACCCGACCGTCCGCGCAATCTCCTCGACCGCAGAGCGCACCTCCTCCCGGCTCCTGCCGTGGTGGACGGTGTAGAGGGTATACTCCCATCTCCCCGGCACCGGCCGGCGCAGGTAGCAGTGGGAGACCCCCGGCGAGGAGGCGAGGAGGGAGAGCGCCTCCTCGTCCCACTCCACCGGCGGCCGCCATGCGACGAGGGCGTTTGCCGTGATGCCGACGAGCCGCTGGTTGATCCGGGCCCGGATCTTCCGGATAACCCCATCGTCGCGGAGGCGTTGCGCCCGGCGGAGCACCTCTGCCTCAGGTATGCCGAGCCGCCTTCCGATCCCGGCAAACGGTTCGCTGACTGCCGGGACTCCTTTCTCCAGTTCTGCAAGAAGGCGGACGTCAATCGGGTCCACGGGTCACCTCCTCCCCGGAGAGGGGAAAGCGGACATCGATCTTGTATGCCCGGACGGTGGGCAGGTCGAGCGCGTCCTCTTCGGGGATGCCGGCCCGGCAGAGGATCTCCGCAAGCACCTCGCTGAGCCGCTCCTCTGTCGGGGCGGCAAGGGTGAACCAGAGGGTGTAGGGATGGTCCCGCCGGAAGTTGTGCGAGACCTCCGGGTAGCCGCTGACGATCTCCGCCACCTCCCGCACCCGGTCCTCCGGGACGCGGAGGGCGATCAGGGACGCGGCGGCAAGCCCGAACCTCCGTGACTCAAAGACCGGCGAGACGTTGCGGAGGATGCCTGAGGCCTGAAGCCGCAGCATCCTCGCGAGGAGGTCGTCTTCCGCGATCCCGACTCTCGCCGCGATAGCGGCCCACGGCCGGGGCACCAGGGGTAGGTCGTCCTGGAGGGCATCGAGGATTGCGAGATCGGTCCGGTCGATGCCGCCGGGCTCGTAGGGGCACCACGGGTCCTCGCGCGAGACCTCCCCGCAGGGGTTGTCGGGCCGCATGAGGCCGTCACACCACCGGGCAGGAACGGCATCGGCCCCGCGGTAGGCCCGTGCCCGGCACCCGCCGCAGACTGCCCTGTAGCCGCACCGGCCGCACTTCCCGGTGAGCCGTTGGGGGTCACGGAGGACGTCAAAGAGTACCGAATGGTTCCAGATCCCGGCAAACGTCGTGGTGCGGAGGTTGCCCGCGCTCACCGGCAGGTAGGGGCAGGGCGTCACCTCCCCGGTCGCGTAGATCCGGCAGTAACTGATGCCGGCCATGCAGCCCCGGCTCCAGCCTGATGGTTCCTCGATCCCGGCCTCCTCTGCGATGCGGCGGAACTGGGGTGCGCACGTCGGCCGGACTCGAAGATCGCTCTCCCGGTACCGGAGGAGGATGTCCCGGATCAGGTCCTCGTACTCGCGGGGACCGCCCTGGCCGGGTTCGCGTCCCCTCCCGGTCTCCACGGGGAAGAAGATCTGGTAGTCGCGCACGCCGAGGGATTCCCCCAGGGCGAGCACCCCTTCCACGTCGGCGAGGACGGGGCGCATGACCGTCATGTTGATCCGGACGGCGAGCCCCGCTTCAAGGCAGTGCCCGATCGCCGCGACCGCCCGCTCCCAGACGCCGGGAACCCCGCGGAACGCGTCGTGGGTATCCGGATCCGCCGAGTCGAGGCTGATTGCCACCGACCGGACGCCCGACGCAGCGAGCCGTCTCGCCGTCTCAGCGTCAAGGAGATACCCGCTCGTGCCCATCGCCATCACGAGTCCCCGTTCGGTCCCGTACCGGGCGATCTCGAAGATATCTTCCCTGAGGAGGGGTTCTCCCCCGGAGAGGACGACGACGGGCCTTCCGACCGCGGCGATCTGGTCGATGACCGAGAACGCCTCTTCTGTCGAGAGGACTCCTTCTGCTTCGCTTTCGCCTGCATCCGCGTAGCAGTGGGCGCACTTCAGCGGGCAGCGGAGGGTGATGTTCCATGAGATCAGGGCGGGACCCGCCGTAGCGTTCGGGGATGGGCTCGTCGTGCGCGGCATTGCGCCCCCTTCTTGGCCGCCGTCGGCATCAATCTTTGGACGACCGCGAGACCTATTACCCCCGGGCACTCAACCCCGGCCCATGGCAAGGATCCTCGCGTTCAGCGATCTCGCCTGGGGGACGAGGGAGCGGGGTGCGCCCGGCGGCCGAAAGGTCGATGCCACCTCGTTCCTCCGCCGTGTCGGGGAGACGGACCCGGCAATCGTCGTCTTTGCCGGCGACGGTGCCTACGACCGGTGCTCGCGGTCGGGGCTCGACGAGACGGAACTCTTCCTCGGCCTTCTGTGGGAGATCGCAGCGGTGGGGAGGCACTGCGTCATCGTCGAGGGGAACAACGACGACACGATGGGCACCTACGGCCGCGTCCGGGAAGCGGCGGAGGAGAGCCCCCGTATCCACGAGATCTCGGGGAAGGCGGAGACCGTCCAGGGCATCCGCTTCCTCGGCGTCCCCACCGGGAAGGAGAAGAGGATGGCCGGCCAGGCCGAAGAGACGGTCGATATCGTGGTGGCCCACGCCCCTCTCGCGAACCGGGTCTGGCTCTTTGACCTCCCGGCGGCGTGCATCGTCACCGGCCACTACGGGATGATGGCGGGCGTCGTCGCCGGGAAGGTGTATGTCGCCCTCGACTGCTCCCCGTCCTCGTATGCGGCGATCGAGTGGGAGCAGGGGTGGCGGCGGGTCGAGTATGTTGCCGGGGCGTGCCGGGTTGAGATGCGCCCGGAGGAGGGGATCACCGCGACCGGATGCGACCCGGCGCTCCTCCGGGACCTGACGGAGGGGCGGGGAACGCTCCCCTACCGCGAGGAGGTCGAGGCACTCCGGCGGACAAAGAAAGAGATCTCCATCCATGGCCGGGAGGAGGTCACCCGGCGCCTGCTCGCGATGGGGATCAGGAAGACGCACATCGAGCGGTACCTCGGAGGGCAGCGGAAGAGGGACCGCCCTGCGGGGATGCCGAGTTCCTCCTGGAGCGGCCCGTAGGATGCCGCGGCCATCGAGACGAACCCGGCCCAGCAGGTGCCGATGCCGAACGCCGGGGCAGTGACGTCGAAGTGCGTCATCGCGATGATCGCGTCCACGGACGCGACCGGGTTCCCTTCGGGGATATGGGCGACGAGGAGGTGCGGAGCGCCGCGGCAGATGACGTCGTTGCCCACCTCCCACGCACGGATGAGCCCCGGCACGTGGCCGCTCATCGGGTGGCGGCTCTCGACCAGGGTCTTCATCCAGTCGACTGTCAGGGCGGCAATCTTCCGGACCTTCGCCGGGTCGTGGACGACGATCCACTGCACCGGCTGCCCGTTCCCTCCCGACGGCGCATACCGGACGACGTCGAGGACCGCGAGGATCGTCTCCCGGGGGACGGGCTCGTCCGTGTAGCGGCGCACCGACCGGCGCTTCTGGAGGTAGACGCCAAGGTCGCCGGGCGAGAGCGTCCCCGCACCGGCCGGGACGTCCGCCTTCTCCTCCGGCCTGACGTTCAGGGTAAGCGCCTGCGTAGGGCAGAAGGCCTCGCAGTGGCCGCAGGCGATGCACATCCCGGCCTTCTCCTCCGGGACCCCGGGGAGGGGGTCTTCGTCCGCGGCACCGACGATTGCCGAAGGGCAGACGGTCGAGCAGGTCCCGCAGCGGGTGCAGAGGGCCTCGTCGACAAGCGTGGTCTCCATTCAGGCCCCCGGAGCCTGCCGCATCAGGCTTTTCCCGGCACTCCAGGCGTCGCCGGCGTGCTCCCCAAGCCGGTGGTAGCGGTTGTCGGGCATGGTCAGGAGGAGCGGGTCGATCGCCGCGTAGTCCGGCTTCCCGTCCCGGAGCACCCCTTCGTCCGCATATGCCCCCACGATCTCGCCGATGAAGACCGTGTGGGTCGGGAGCAGGACCGTCTCGACGAGCCGGCACTCGAGGTTGACCGGGCACTCCCGGATCATCGGTGCGGTCTTGAGCGTCCCGTAGAAGACGTCAAAGACGGTCGACTTGTCGACCGATTTCCCCGATACCAGCCCACAGTAATCGGTCTTCTCCAGCAGGGCCGAGGAGGGGAGGTTCACCGAGAAGGTCTCCGTCCCGGCGATGCCTCTGGGCGTGTGGTGGGCGTTCGCGATCCCGCAGAGGATCATCGGCGGGTTGCCGTTCGCCCGCGAGCACCAGCCCACGGCCATGAAGTTCGCCCTTCCGTTCACCTGCGTCCCGACGAGCACGACCGGCATCGGGATGAAGAAGTTCTTTCCAATCTCGCTCTTTTCCATCGTTACACCTCACTCCCGGCAGGATGCCGGGCGCGTCAGCAGAGATAGTCCTTTCGCCTCAGGCATTACGGACCACCAGGATAAATACTCCATAAGAGGAGATATAGGGAATACAGGCACTCCTGTAACTTACTTTCATTGGTGGAACCATGGCCTACACAAAGAACGGCAGGACCTTCCACTGCCCGGTCGAAGCGGCTCTCGACGTCATCGGCGGCAAGTGGAAAGCGCTCATCCTCTGGCACCTCTGCGACGGGGTCAAACGCTTCTCCGAACTGCAGCGGGAACTCCCCGGCGTCAACGCGAAGATGCTCACCCGGCAGCTCCGGGAACTGGAGGGGGACGGAGTCGTGCAGCGGACGGTCTACCCCGAGGTGCCGCCCCGGGTGGAGTACGCCGTCACCGAGTTCGGCAGGACCCTCCTCCCGATCCTGGAGGCGCTTTGCGCCTGGGGAACGCAGTATCTCGGCACCGACGATGCAGCACCGGCCCGGTGCCCGGCAAAAGCAGGGACGGAGAGAGTATGACCGCACCGGCGCCGTCCATCGAGTACCGCACCACGGACATCGCCGGCATCGACGTCATCCGCCCGCTCTGGAACCGGATCTGCGAGCACCACCGCGTCCGTGCGCGGACGTTCCGGGCCTTCTTCGAGCACACGACCTTCGACGAGCGGAAGGCGCACTTTGTCCGGTGTGCAGAGACCGGAGACCTGCGGGTCGACCAGGCCTGTGATCCGGCGGCGGACCGGTGCGTCGCCTACTGCGTAACCTCGCTCTCGGCAGAGCGCATCGGGGAGATCGAGTCGCTCTACGTCGACGAGACCTACCGCTCGCAGGGTATCGGCACGGCACTCGTCCGCCGGGCGCTTATGTGGCTGGACGAGAACGGCTCGGTCGAGAACCGGGTGGCGGTCGCCGACGGAAACGAGGAGGCCTTCCCGTTCTACCGGAGGTTCGGGTTCTATCCCCGCCGAACGGTGCTCGAACAGGTTCGGGAGAGTGCACCCTCCCGACCGGCCGGAGACGCGGGATCTCCCGGCCGGCAGCCATGATCTTCCGATAAACCCCGCTTTTTTATTCGCCCGCAGGGCCACTGGAGCAGAGTCCGACCCAGGGTTGCATGTCGCCATCGAGTATGCTCCGCGCACGGATTGAGCGGCAGAGGGATACGAGTGCCGTATTGTTTATCCCCCTTCCCCCCGTACACCTGCATATGGACACGGTCGTCGAAGCGATACGGGAGGAGTTCGCGGCGCACGCGGACCCAGAGATCCGGGAGAAAGGCCGGCGGTTCTTCAAGGAGGAGGTCCGGTGCTACGGGATGAAGACGGCAACCGGAATCGCGATCGCAAAGAAGTACTGGAAGGAGGTCAAAGCCCGCGAGAAGCGGGAGATCTTCTCCCTCTGCGAGGAACTCTACTCGTCGGGGATGATGGAGGAGGCGTTCGTCGTCTCCCAGTGGGCCCAGCAGCTCGCCGACCGTTACGAACCCGGTGATATCACCATCTTCCGCCACTGGATTGAGACCTATATCACCAACTGGGCCACCTGCGACGGCCTCTGCAACCATGCCGTCGGGGACTATGTCGTCCGGTACCCGGAAGCGATCGACGAGCTGAAGCGCTGGACGCAGTCAAAGAACCGCTGGATGCGGCGGGCGGCGGCGGTCTCGCTGATCGTGCCGGCAAAGCACGGGGAGTTCCTCGACGAGGCCATTGCGATCGCCGATCTCCTCCTCACCGATACGGACGACATGGTGCAGAAAGGCTACGGGTGGCTCCTCAAGGAGGCGAGCAGGAAGCACACGGACGAGGTATTCCGCTACGTGATGGCGAACAAGAGAGCCATGCCCCGGACGGCTCTGCGGTACGCGATCGAACTGATGCCGAAGGAGTTGAAGGCGGAAGCGATGAAAAAGGATTGGTGAGGGGATGGCGAGGCTCAGAACCTGACGCGGGGTGCCTCGGCCTCCCGCATGTTGTACTCCATCGTCCAGAAGTAAGCCTCGCCGTGTGCCACGCGGAAGACGGCAAGTTTCGGGTCGGCGGGGCCGGAGAGACCGATCTGGAGGAGCCAAGGCCGCTCGCGAACCAGCCGCTCTTTTAAGGCCGGATCCTCGACAACCTCGATCTCACCCGCGACCCGCATCATCTGCCCTGCGTCGCCGGGCTCGTAGAAACAGAGCTCGACCTTCGGGTTCTTTACGAGCTGCTGCCAGACGGCCTTCGGCGTCCCGGTGTGGTAGTAGAACCCGGTCTCATCGGCAAACCACATGGCAAACGCCCGGACCCGGGGCTGGTCGCCGTCCATTGTCGCGATGTAGGTCACGGGGTTGGCGTTTGCAAATTTCACGCAGTCAGAGAAGTCCATTCTTCTTCCTCATACATCCATACGGAGGGGGAGCAGAAAATGGTTCCGGGACTGTCGTTACCCCGGCAACTGTTGCGCAGTGCCGAATCGGTGGCAGTAGATTCTGTTTTTTGCATCAAATGCAACGTTTAACGGCGAAATACCAGAACGAACTCCGGGAAGGCAGCGGATGTTTAGAAACCTTTTAGTGGGCACCGTACCCAGTCTGAATCGGAGTTGTGTGTTTTGACGCAGCAAAACATTCCGACCAAGTTAGTGGTCGGTATCATTGCCCTGATCGTCGTTGTTGCAGGGCTTTTGATGGTACTCTCCCCCGGAGGGGAGAGTCCTGCCCCGGCAGAGACCATGCAGGACGAGTTGAAGGCTCTTGCGGTGGAGGCTGCGGGCATGATCGACGGCGACGCCCTCGCCGCGCTCAAGCCGGGCGACGAGACCACACCGGAGTTCACCGCCATCCGCGACCGGCTCGCGGCCTTCCGGGACGCAAATACCGGGGTCCTCTACGTCTACACGATGCGCAACGTCAATGATACCATCGAGTATGTCGTGGATGCGGACTACAGGCCCGGCGACACACCCGCGATAGGCAGCACCTACCGGCCTACGGACGATGACTCCAGGCTGCTCGCCGGGTTTGCCGGCCCCTCTGCAGAGAGCGAACTTTCCACTGAAGAGTGGGACAACACGACCGCCACCATCATCTCCGGGTATGCTCCCGTGAAGGACTCGACCGGCGCCATCGTCGGGATTGTGGGCGTCGATATGGGGAGTTCGGTCGCCAAGAAGGCGTAGGACCGGTACACGATCGAGGGGGTAACGGGCGCCGATATCTCGGCGTCGCCGTCCCCATCGCGGACGAGGTGACGTCGCCCGATCATCGGTGAAGCAAGCGAACAAACTCGCGGCGGGGATCGGGAGAGCCCCTCTCACGCGATCTTCCCCGCGACCGAGAACGAGTTCGATCCTGTTTGTGATGAATCGTGCAGCCCGGGCTGCACTCATTCGCTGTAGTCCCCGGAGGCATCTGCTCACCCGGGCGAGCACGGTGCACAACGGCCCGTCATACCGAGACGCCTGCCGCGGCTGCAGGTGTCAGCACCCATATGAATAGGTTTTAACATCTTTTGAGGAGAAGCTCGGTACAATGAAGAGCCCCTTTCACGTCATGATCATCCCCACGCTCGGTTGTCCGTCCAGATGCCACTACTGCTGGAGTTCTGATGAAGGGTCTCCGATCATGAGTATCGAGACGGTCCGGGAGATAGCGGCGTGGCTCAAGGACTACCGGTCCGACCAGGTCACCATCACCTTCCACGGGGGGGAACCGCTCCTCGCCGGCGCGGAGTTCTACCGGCAGGCGCTCCCCATCCTCTCCGGGGCCCTCGCCCGTCTTGCACCGACGTTCGCCCTGCAGAGCAACCTCTGGCTGCTCACCCCGGAGATGGCGAAGATCTTTGCAGAATACCATATCCCCATCGGTTCCAGCATCGACGGCCCCGAGGCGATCACCGACGCACAGAGAGGGAAGGGATACTATCAAAAAACCATGCGGGGGTATGAGATCGCGACGGCAAACGGGCTTGAGGTCCGGTTCATCTGCACGTTCACCAACAAGTCGGTCGAGCAGAAGGAGGAGATCGTCAACTTCTTCCTCAAGAGCGGGTTTCCCCTCAAACTCCACCCGGCGCTGCCGTCGCTCCGGAGCGAGAACCCAAAAGAGTGGGCGCTCGAGCCGGAGGAGTACGGGAAACTGCTGGTTTACCTCCTCGATACATACCTTGAGAACCTCGGCAAGATCGAGATCATGAACATCAACGACCTCTGCAAGTGCATCTTCACCCGGCACGGGACCGTCTGCACATTCGTCGACTGCATGGGAACCACCCTTGCCGTCGGGCCGGACGGGAGCATATACCCCTGCTACCGCTTCGTCGGGATGCCTGAGTACGTGATGGGGAACGTCCGCGACCGTCCCACGCAGGAAGACCTCGCCCGGTCGGATGCCTGGAAACTGATGCACGCGTTCAAGGACTACGTCGACCGCGAATGCGCCGGGTGCGCCCACATCAGGTACTGCCGGGGCGGGTGCCCCTACAACGCGATAGCCCCCACGAACGGCGAGGTCCGGGGAGTGGATCCCCATTGCACCGCCTACAAGCGGATATTCGACGAGATCACCGACCGGCTGAACAGCGAGATGTTCGGATCCGCCGATATGGGGATGGGCGGGTTCGGCCCGCGGTCCCGGAGGAAAGGGAAACCGGGGATCATGGCAATCCTGCAGACGATGGCGACAAAATGAGCGCCGTGGCTGCTCATTTCTCCTGACCGGCCCTCTGCCGGAGTAGGGCCGTTCACCCGAGTCCGGCCGCTCTGCAAACCCCCATCACGGTCCGGGCCAGTGCAGGAATTATTATGGGAGAGGCTCCACCTCCTTAAGCATGCGCAGGTTCGATCTCACGGAGAGCAGCCGGACGATTGCAGGCGTACTGCTCTTTCTGCTCCCGGTCCAGTTTATGATGGCTCTCATGGTCGGCGCGGCCATGGCACCCGGGTACAGCATCAACACGAACGCGATCAGCGACCTCGGCGTGATCGGCGCGACGGCATGGCTTTTCAACGGCTCCCTCTTCCTTGCAGGCCTCCTGAACATCATCAGCGGCTACCTCCTCTACCGCTTCTACGGCAGAGGCTGGATCTTTCCCCTTTTCGCCCTCGCGGGCATCGGTGCACTGGGTGCCGCCGTCTTTACGCTGGCTATCCCCGGGATCCACGGCCTCTTTGCGCTTATGGCCTTCATCTTCTTCAATATCCAGGCAATCGCCGGCGCCACCCTGGTCCGGGGACCTATAAGAGCGATCGCGATCATCGCAGGCGTCCTGGGTCTCGTCTTCCTGGTGACGCATGCGGCAAGCGATTTCGGTATCATGAACCTCTACGGCCCCATCGGTCACGGCGGGTCGGAGCGGATGATCGTCTACCCCGCGCTCTTCTGGCTTGCGGGGTTCGGGGGATACCTCATGGCACCGGTTACGGGGAAGCGGTGAGGGAGGCTACCTCCTTCCCGTCGCCTTGAAGAACGTGTAGCAGAAGACTCCGTCCGATCCTGCGGTCCGGTAGAGGTCGGTTACTCCCCGCTCCCAGTCCTCCCGGCTCATCATCCCCCGGCCCACCGCGTCATCGCCGACGCCCTCGACCATGGCGGTGAAGGTCAGCCGCGTGAACCCGCGGGCGAGGTCCGGCCGGGAAGCGTCCACGTAGACCATCCGCGGCGAGACGCGAACGTCGCGGTAGCCGGAGCCGGTGACAAGGGGATAGAGTTCCCGCCCGATCAGGGCGTTGCCGCCCATCTCCCGCTGGAGGTCGACGAGGCACCCGATCGCCCGGCGGGCGTAGTCGCTGTCCGGGTGGAAGAATGCCGAGCCGTGGTCTCCCTCGATCGCCGTGATCGTGCCGCCTTCGCGGAGGAGCGGGCGGAGGCGTTCGAGCGCACGGCGGGGGTCCGCCAGGTGTTCGAGGACGAAGCAGAGGAAGATGTGGTCGAAACTCCCCGGTTCGTAGGGGAGGGCGAAGATATCCCCGGCCTCGAACGTGACGTTCGTGATGCCTTCCGCCAGAACGCGCCTCTCTGCCTCGCCAAGCGATGCCTCGGAGATATCGACCGACGTGATCCGGGCCTCCGGGCTGTTTCTCGCCAGGATGACCGTCTGGGCGCCGGTGCCGCACCCGGCCTCGAGCACCCTCGAGCCTGCCGGGTACCGGGTGTCGCCGTGCAGGAGCCCGGTCAGGGTCTCCGCCTGGTCGCGCAGCCGTTCCGCTTCCCGCCCCGTGTAGCCGTGGACGTAGTTGCCGTTCATACCGTTTCCCTGCAGGAGTTATAACGTGAGCCCGCTATTAAGCGTCTGTGGTAAGCCGCACGGCGCGGGAAGACCGTGCCTGCACGGACCGGATCCACAAGAGCGTTTGCGGTGCCCCGGCAGGCTCATTTTTATTCACCTGAGATCTCTAGCACCGATCAAAAAGCAAAGCGTTTTCCCGGGAACAGGGTAATAATACCCACAGCAGTCCCCCGATGATCCCCCATGTTAATCTGGACCGGAGCAGGATGGCCCGGGAAAGACCGGGCGGTGCAGGGACGTGAGCGGCCGTGTCTGACATCTTCACGATCTTCTTTCTGATCCTGGTCGGGTTCTGCGCTGTCTCGGCATTCACCACCTACGGTCTCGGGATGTATGCTTTTGCGCAAAACCCCTCGTCGGCCGTCAACCGCCTCTTCCTTGCAGTAACGCTCTCGGCAACCTGCTGGGCCATCGGGGAGTTCCTCTTCTGGCATTCGGCCGGTTACGAAGGCAGCCTCTTCTGGCTGAGGGCCAGTTCCTTTTGGGTCTTTGTCGCCGTCTTCACCGCCCACTTTACACTCACCTTCACCAACCACCCCCTCGCCCGGAAGAATAAACGTGGTATTCTCCTCGTTTCTCTGTACCTGCCCGCCCTGCTCTTTACGCTGCTCGGTCTCTTCACCGACCAGATCTACACGGTGACGCTCCAGCCGGGAACGGGGTATGTCTACCTGTCCTCCGCAGGACCTATCTCCCTGGCCGCGAAGGCCTACGTCTCACTGGTGATGGTCTGGGCGGTATACGCCGGTATTTCGTCCTGGCGGAGAGTGCGTCCGGGGAGGATCCGGCGCCAGAACCGGCTCGTCGGTATCGGCACCGCAACCGTCGTCGTTTTCGGCGCTCTCTCTGGACTGATCCTCCCGACCTTCGGGATCTACACCGTCAATCTCGTCTTCATCGGTATCGTCGTCTTCTCCCTGCTCATCGCCCACGCCATCCACAGATATGGGATGTTCACCCTGAGTCCCCAGACGGCGGTCCCGGAGATCCTCAGGACGATGCCCGACGGCCTTGTCCTTACCGATATGGACGGCAGGATCATCGCGACGAATGCGGCGGCCGCGGAGGTCTTCGGCGTAGCCGAGGGGGATCTTTCCGAACAGCCGGTCGGGCGGTTCATTCCCGATACGGCGTACGCCGCGATCAGGACCGCCGTCACGCAGCAGGGGAGGTTTTCGGATCTGGAGGTGGTGACCGACGGCAAGAAGAACCGCGTTCTCAGCATCGCCGGGGCACCTGTCAGCGACCCGGATGGAGAACCTGCCGGTGTTGTCCTGATAATCAGGGATATCACCGGCCGGAGAGCAGCCGAAACCGCCCTCCGGACTGCCAACCAGAAACTGTCACTCTTATCCCAGCTGACCTGCCACGACATCGGCAACGACGTCACCGGGCTTTCCTGGTACCTGAGCCTCCTCTCAGAGGACCGGATGCATCACGACGGCGATGTGTATCTATCCCGATCCATCGAGGCCGCAGAGAGGATCAAGAAACATCTCCAGTTCTCCCGCGAATACCAGATGATCGGCGTGTACCAGCCGGTCTGGCAGCCGCTTGAGACGATGATCGAGCATGCCGTCAGCGCCATTCACCATCCCGGGATTGAGATCTCCGTCCGGACCGCCCCGGTGGAGATTTATGCCGATCCGCTCTCGCCCAAAGTCGTATACAACCTGCTCGAGAACGCGCTCCGGCACGGGGGGGAACTCACCAGGATCGAGATAACAGCCTGCGAGCAGGCCGACGGGACGCTCACCATAACGTTCGAGGACGATGGGCCCGGGGTTCCGGACGACGAGAAAGAGCAGATCTTCCGCTACGGTTACGGGAAGAACACCGGCTTCGGGCTGGCTTTTTCCCGGGACATCCTTTCCGTAACCGAGATCGGGATCCGGGAGACGGGGACGGCGAGCCGGGGGGCCCGGTTTGAGATTCTGGTTCCTCCCCGGGCATGGCGGGCGGTTGCGAGGAAAGAGGGCGGTCCGTGCACGGATGGATGATGCAAGCACGCAGGCATGGGGGCTGCCACAGAGAAGACCCTGCGGTCAAGGATCGCGACCGCAAAGCACTTTACGCCTCCGATGCCACCCCTGTCACGGAGGCCCGGTCATTTATGAGCCAACCCACTTCCCAATGCGGACAACAGCATCGCTATACGCTGAAAGAACTTGGCTGGACTGAGGAACACGATGCGGCATTCTCGAAATACGCCGGCCCCTATCTCGCCGGCCGCGTGGCCTGTCGGCAGAAGACCGTATGGGACGTGCTTGTCGACGGGGGATCGGTCACGGCCGGGATCTCCGGGGCACTCCGGAGACTTGGCCGGTTCCCCGCGGTGGGGGACTTCGTCGTCCTGCTCCGTCAGCCGGAGACCGGCACCTCGATGATCGTCGATATCCTCTCGCAGAAGACCCGGTTTACGCGGGGAAGCGCGGGGCGCGAGGGAACCGACCAGGTCATCGCGGCGAATATCGATACGGTCTTCATCGTCACGGCCGCCGGCCGTGACCTCAACCCCCGCCGGATCGAGCGCTTTCTCGCGATCGCCCACGCGTCAGGCGCCTTCCCGGTCATCGTCATTAACAAGTCCGATCTCGCAGACGACCCTACAACGCTCGCCGACGAGATTGCTTCGGCCTCTCCCGGCATACCGGTCATTCCCATCAGCGCCGTGAGCGGGGAGGGAGTCGACCGGCTCGACCCGTATCTCCCGCCGCGAAGAACGGTCGCCCTCATCGGCTCGTCGGGCGTCGGCAAGTCCACCCTGATCAACCGGCTCATGGGCCGGCCGGTGCAGGAGACCTCGGATACCCGGGACTATGACGGCAAAGGGCGGCACACCACGACCGTCCGCCAGCTCTTCGTCCTTGACGGCGGGGCGCTCATGATCGACAACCCCGGCCTGCGGGAGGTCGGGATCGGGACGGCTTTTGCCGGCATCGCCGACACATTCCCCGACATCCTCGAAGTCGCAGAGGGCTGCAGGTTCTCGGACTGCCGGCACGAGGGGGAGCCGGGCTGTGCGGTGCAGGCGGCCGTCGCGGCCGGGACCCTCCCCGCGGCACGGCTGGAGAGTTATCAGAGGCTCGTGCAGGAACTCGCGTTCGAGCAGGCGAAAGCGGAGATAGGGCTTGTAAGGCTTGAAAAGAAACGCTGGAAGGCGATCGGCAAGATTCAGAGGGATATCGGGAAGATGAAGGGAGAGTAACGGCCTCCCTATGCTCTCTTCCGCAGAATGAAGAACTCGTAGCCGTACTCGCTGCCGTGTTCCCGGTGGAGGGCGATCTCCCGCTCCTCGAACGCGATGAGGCCTTCCGCTTCAGGGTTGCCGGCGACTTTCGACCGCAGGTCCGCGAGCCGTTCGATCATCGGCGTGTAGTAATCGTCCCACCACGCTGATGCCGGGAGCGGGAAGGTCGCGACGACCTCGTAGCCGGCGTCTTCGGCGATCGCGCGGTTCGCCGGGACCGTTGTTATCGCCGGGTAGCACTCGTTCCAGAACGCCGCCGCCTCCGGCGAGGGTTCTTCAACGAACCAGGCGGCCTCGGTGAGGCAGAGGTAGCCGCCCGGCCGGAGGAGCCTCCTCCACGAGACGAGCCCTTCCCGGAACCCCATGATGAAGATCGAGCCCTCCGCCCAGAGGACGTCAAACGATCCGTCGGAGAACGGCAGGTCGTCCATCGAGGCGCGGACCGTGGTGATCCGGTCTCCCACCCCCGCCGATGCCGCGCTCCCGGCAAGTTGATCGAGGTAGGGCTGGTGGACGTCGGTGGCGGTGATGCGGCAGCCGGGACAGATCCGGGCGAGTTCGACGGTCTGCATCCCGGCCCCGCACCCGATATCCAGGATCGCCGGTTGGGCCGAAAGATCGGTAAGCATCGAGAAGGCCTTCCGTGTACAGGCATTGCTCCCCGGCCCCTGGCGGGGCAGGTTCTCGTGCATGGTAAAGATAAAGGGAGTATCCATGATAGGTATGCGTGCGCCGTGCGATCGCATAAACCCGCACGGAGCGGCATCCAGCCGCCCGGGCCCGTCCGGTCATAGTTAATAGCATCGCCGCAGAGATCATGGGTATGGAGCGAAAGACCCCTGCCTCCGAACTCCGGGACCGCATGGAGCGGTTCCGGCTCCGCATGGACACGGAAGACCCGTCGTGGGAGTTTTCTGCTATCTTTGGCAGGGTGAACCAGTTCTACCTCACCGGGACGATGCAGGACGGCGTTCTCCTCGTCCCCAAAAACGGCGAGGCCGTGCTCTGGGTGCGCAGGAGCCTTGAGAGGGCGCTCGACGAGTCGTTCTTCCCCGATATCCGGCCGATGAAGAGTTTCCGCGACGCCGCGGCCGGGATGGGGGCGTGCCCGGCGACGGTCCACGTGGAGACGGAGACGGTGCCCCTCGCGCTGCTCGAGCGGTTCCGGAAGTACTTCCCCTTCCGCGAGACGAGGTCGCTCGATGCGCAGGCAACGGTGGTCCGGGCGAAGAAGAGCGCTTACGAACTCTCTCTCATGGAGCGGGCGGGGAAGATCCACCGGCACGTCCTCGAGGACGTCGTCCCCGCAATGCTCCGCGAGGGGATGAGCGAGGCCGAGCTCGGCGGCGAGGTCTTTGCCCGCATGGTCCGGGAAGGGCATCATGGCATCGCCCGGTTCGGTAGGTTCGGGACGGAGATGATCCTCGGCCAGCTCGGTTTCGGGGAGAACTCCCTCTACCCGACCAGTTTCGACGGGCCGGGCGGGTGCCGGGGAGCGGCCCCCGGCGCCCCGGTCCTCGGCAGCCACGACCGGAAACTTCAGAGCGGAGATCTGGTCTTTGTCGACTGCGCCTGTGGGGTGCAGGGCTACCACACCGACAAGACCGTGACGTATATGTTCTGGGGATCGGTCCCCGAAGAGGCGGCAGAGGCCCATTACCGGTGCGTGGAGGTGCAGGATAGAACGGCCGCGATGCTCCGGCCAGGACTCCGGCCCTCCGAGATCTACGAGACGATACTCGGCGGCCTGGAGCCCGCGTTCCTCGAGAACTTCATGGGCTACGGAGGCCGGCGGGCGCAGTTCCTGGGCCACGGGATCGGCCTCGCCGTGGACGAGGCGCCTGCGATCGCGAGAGGGTTCGATGAGCCGCTCGAAGAAGGGATGGTCTTTGCCCTCGAGCCCAAGAAGGGGGTCCGGGGCGTCGGGATGGTCGGGATCGAGAACACCTTCGTGGTCACCCGCGGCGGGGGCCGGTGCATCACCGGCAAGAACGCCGGGCTGGTCCCGGTTGGGTGAGGGGGAGGAACCCCTCCCGCCCGTTCAGGAGAGCCCGGCAACCGGTTCCATCGGCTGGGCCTTCTCCCCGAGGAAGTCCAGCAGCTCCCGGTTGACCCTGTCGGCATGGGTCCAGGTGATCCCGTGCGGCCCGCCCTCGACCACCACGAGACGGCTCCCCCTGACCAGTTCGTGGGTGCGCTTCCCCGAGGCGGCGAGGGGGACGATCCGGTCTGCATCGCCGTGGATGACGAGGACCGGCACGTCGATGCTCGCAAGGTCGCCCCGGAAGTCGGTCAGCCACGCAGAGACGCTGTCGAGTGTGCCCACAGGAGAGGCGGCGGCCGCTACATTCCAGCTGAGGCGGACAACCTCGTCGCTCACCCGGTCGCCCCCATAGACGTCGACGTTGTAGAAGTCCGAGAGGAACCCGGAGAGGAACGCCGGGCGGTCGGCGGCGATGCTCTCCATGATCCCGTCGAAGGTGCTGCCCTCGACGCCTTCGGGGTTGTCGGCCGTCTTTAAGAGGAACGGCGGGATCGCGGATATGAAGACCGCCCGCTCCACGCGATCGCTCCCGTAGGTGCCGAGATAACGGGCGACCTCGCCCCCGCCCATCGAGAACCCGACGAGCGTGGCGTCGGCGAGGTCGAGTTCCGTCATGATCTTGTGCAGGTCTTCTGCCAGGGTATCGTAGTCGTAGCCGGTGGCCGGCCGGCTTGAGTTCCCAAACCCCCTCCGGTCGTAGGCGACGACGCGGTAGCCCGCATCAAGCAATACCGGCACCTGCTTCTCCCAGGACTTGCTCGAGAGCGGCCAGCCGTGAACCAGGACGACCGGCTCGCCCCTGCCGTGGTCCTCGTAGTAGAGGTCGATGGTGCCCGAATTCTCCTTACCAACGGTGATGTAGGACATGAAAACCTCCTCTTCTGCGGGCTCCCGACACCGGCCATGGCATATATAGTTGTGGGGCGGAGACGGGCCCGGAGAGAATCGAAGGGCATAATACCAGCAACTCCCTGACACCCTGATAGGCGATGGTAAATCTATCAAAGGCGCTGAAGGTGGTGCTCGTCGTGGCAGTCGTCCTCGCCGCACTCCTGTTCGGCTTCATAGCGCTGGTCATGGGGTCTCTGGACCGGTCCGCGGAAGAGAGTTTTCAGTCCTCCTACAGTTATGAACTGAAGATCTCCACGTCGGGCCCCATTGAGAATGCGGTCCTCCTGCTCCCCCTCCCGTCCCGCTACGATCCGGACTCCGGGACAAACGTGACTCCCGTCAACCTCTCTCGCGCCTATTTCCGCAACTTCGACAGGAGCGATATCTCGGTACGGATCGAGGATGTCGACGGGATTCCCATGCTGAACATCTCGGCCGACCGGCTCGCTCCCATCTACAAAAACCGCATCGAGCCGATAGCGATCATGCCGGGGCAGAACGAGTCCGAACTCCCGGAGCCGACCCATATCTACTCCGACAGGTATTCGGCAGAGACGCCGGTGCTCGTCGATATGGAACTCTCCATGCTCGATACCGACCCCGGCCACGAGATCGAGACCAGAACCCCGGTAGGGGCCGAACCCCTCTTTATGCCGTACCGGGTCGTCGGCACCGTCAGCAGGTCCGACGACGAGTATTACTATCTGGGCCCCGGGGCGTCCGGGTATATCATCGAGGTGCCGGTAATCCTCTCGTTCGATGCGGCCGAAGGGAATGTTCTCACCATCACATCGGAGTTTCACGGGAGAAACGAGTGGTGGGTTCTCGGCTGGCAGTATAACACCTATTTCGAGAGGATATCCCACGAGTTCAGGGGGCCGTGCAACGGCACTTACCCGGTGAGGGGCGTTCTCGTGACGGGCGAGGGTGTATACTGAGCCCCCTCACAGAGCCGCACCCCATAACGAAAACACTAAATACTCGCCTGAGATTCAAGAGTGAGTCAAGCGGGGTGAGTTCACGCACGATTCGGACTATCAACGCGACGCCTGGGACGAGGTGAATGCACGGCACCACCGCCATCCGCTCAGGGCGGTGATCAGCGTCGACGACCTGAACAACGCCTACATCGACGGCAGCCAGAAGCGCCTCGTCTCAAGGGCGGTGAGGCTCGAGCCGCACTACTCCGTGCTCGACTACGGGTGCGGCGTCGGCCGGTGGACGCTCTGGTTCGCCCCGCAGGTGCACCGCGTCGTCGGGGTGGACCTCTCGCCGAAGATGGTGGAAGCGGCACGGCAGGCGGCGGACGAGGCGGGCATCCAGAACGCCGAGCACCATGCCCTCGACGGCATGCCGCTGGCCTTCGAGGACGGCGTGTTCGACCTCGTCAATGCCGTCTGGGTCCTGCGGTATATCGTCGACGACGACGAACTCGCACGCACCGTAGAGGAGATCTGCCGTGTTGTCCGGCCGGGGGGGTATGTCACGCTCATCGAGATGATCGCGAAGAATGAGCCGGAGTTCAAGGAGCACGAGGGCGATTTCAGCGGGGCGGCAGTGTACCGGAGGCTGGAGCAGTACCGGTCGCTCTTTGAGGGATGCGGCATGGCGATGAAGGTGAGCGCGGTCTCGAGCGCATCGCCCCTCTACTGGCCGTTCGTCGCCGTCCGCGACGCCGCAAGACGCCGGGGCCTGCCGGACCCGTTCTCGTCCCTGGCTTCCTCGATCGTTTCTCTGAGCCTCGCGGGCGAGAGCCTGACGGCCGGGCTGATGCAGCTCCTGGCCGACCGCGACCTTGTCCGATGCCGGCACCGCTTCCTCTGCTTCAAGAAGCCTGAGGATGATGACACCGGCGGATAGCGGGGCACGGCGGGAACGCCCTCCTTGTAGGTCCCGATCATCCGCAGTTCTGCCGGTGAAGCGCCTCAACTACGCAGCATCGGGGAGTAGAACCAGAGCCCGGAGAGCTGGTGCGACTCGTCGCCCTTCCGGAAGACGAGCCGGAGACTCACCCCATCCTCCCGCTCGAAGTTCGCCCTGTAGGTTACGGTGATATACTCGCCCCTCTCCGTAACGACGGGGTTATCTCTGGAGACATAGAACCCTAACCTGGATGTGACGAATTCGCGGTACACCGTATACTTGCCTTCATCGAAGCCTAAAAGGACGTTGTCGGCGATCGGGTCCGCATATTCAAGCACCCGCGCCTTCTCCTCATCGGATACCACGGTCTCCTGGCTCATGCAGCCGCATGCAGAGACCCCGACAAGGATGACCAGAACGGCAAGCGACGATACCCGAGGGAGGTTCATCATACAGAGTCGAACCGGGGGGTGATTAATTTGCGGGTCGGAACGCCGAGGGGTCGTGTTCGGCGGGGACGGCGCCACACTGATGGCAGGAGATCTCCTGGCCCCCTTCAAACCGCGTTGAAAACCCTTAGCGAACAACCATCCCTTCGACATAAAACACCTCTTTTTAATCCCATACTGTGGAAGATCTATCATGAGCGAAGACCCGAGTGGGCCGACCCCTGCCCCCGGAGGAGAAGCGGCCATGACGGACCGGAATACCGCCTCTTCCGGTGCGCCGGCCGTACCGCCTCGCGCCTCACGGACCGAATGGTACATGAACATCGCGATCGAGACCGCCCGGCGGTCGACCTGCATCCGGCGGTGCTACGGGGCGGTCGTGGTCAATTCCGCAGGAGAGATCGTCTCTACCGGGCACAACGGTGCGCCGCGGGGGGAGGCGCACTGCGATGAGCTGAACACCTGCATACGCAGGCAGTACAACATCCCCTCCGGCGAACGCTACGAGTTCTGCCGCTCGGTGCACGCGGAGATGAACGCGCTCCTGCAGGCGGGACGGGCCGCGGCAGGCTGTACGATGTACCTGGCCGGGTTCGAGCGCCTGACGGGAGCGCCCTCGTACGACCCGCCCTGCCTGATGTGCTCGAAGATGCTGGTGAATGCCGGCATCGGCAGGGTGGTCGTCAGGACACCGGAAGGGCTCGCGGAACTCGACCCGCAGGCGCTCTACCGGCAGCACCTGGATGGCGTGATCGCAAAAGTCTCGGGGAAGCAGTAGGCACGTCCGGGACGGCCGCGGGCGGCGAGTCCAAAAAGGGAGATGATTCGAAGAACTACTGCTTCACGATGACGACCGATTTGATCAGGTCCCCCGGCTCTTATCCTTCATCAGGAGAAGAGCCTCCTCCGGGTTATCAACGCCCTTAAAGACATGCGTCGCCATGAGCGACGGGCCCATGCGCCCGTGCATCACCACCTCGGCCAGCCGCTCCATCCGCACCCTCCCGGGAGCGCATCCATCATAGTCTCGGCGTCGACGCCGGCTCCGCCGATCTGATCGCGGACCTGTTTTGGCAGTAGAGGGAGAGGCTCTCCCGAATCAACCGGGAGCGAGAGAATCCGCCGGTCATTCGTCGGTCTGCTCCATCATCTCGCGTGACACGTTCCCGGTTAACGATACTTCATAACCCCCGGCCCAGTGTTGGTATAAAGGCGTTTTTCCACCATACCCCAGAAGATCCTGCGTAGTTCCCGAGCGCTACCGTTATTACTGCCTATGGAAAACTCATTGTTAGTGCTCGATATAGGAGCCCCCGGGTCAGATGCCAGCGCCCCCAGAAGCCTCACGGACAAGGTCTGATCCCGTCGGACAGGATGAGGTTCGACAGGACAGCCCTGCAAAGACCGAACGACTCGTCGAAGAGCGGATCAGCGAACTCCAGGCAGAGATCGATGCTCTTCGACGGGAGAATGCAGAGCTCAGGCTGGCCGAGACCGAACGCAGGAGAGGCGAGGAGGCGCTGCGCAGGGAGAAGGAAGAGGTAGGTGCCATCCTGTCCGCGCTCGATACGGGGCAGTCCCTTGTCGAACCGGACATGACGATCGTGTGGCTCAACCAGAAGACCCGGGAATTTTTCCCTGAATATGAGCCCGTCGGGCAGAAATGCTACCGTCTATTCGAGGGCATGAGCGAACCGTGCGAGGTCTGTGCAGCCCGGACCGCCTTTGCGACGGGCGAGGTCACGAGGATAGAGAAGTATATCCCGCACCGTGGGCGCTGGTTCGGCATTGTGGCCCAGCCGGTGAAAGATGCATCCGGCCGGGTAACGCATGCGCTCGAGAGTTTCACCGACATCACCGAGCAGAAGCAGGCCGAGGCGAAACTCCGTGCCGTCATGGAACGAGAGCATTTGAGAGCCACCGAACTGGATGCGACGCTTGCATCGATCGCATCGGGCGTCATCATCTACAATACCACCGGGACTATCGTTCGGATGAACGAAGCGGTGCGTAAGATGATCGACAGAGCGTCGGTATCTCTGGATCCAGTTCATTTCGAGGAGCGGCAGGCCGTCTTTGGGGTCCTGCGGGAGGATGGGACGCCGCTTCCTCTCGAAGCGACCCCCTACTACCGGGCGTTGCACGGCGAGACCGTGCAGGGAGAAGAGGTGATGGTTACCCGCCTGAACCGGGAACCGCTCTGGGTGGACACGTCAGCAGCTCCTATCCGCGATGCCGCCGGTGCCGTCGTCGGAGCCATTGCCATCCTCACGGATGTCACTGAGCGCAAACGTGTACAGGAAGCGCTCAGACATCATACTGAAGAACTCACCCGGCTTCACCGCGAACTGGAGACCGCGAATCGGGAGGCGAACCTCTACCTGGACATCCTGACGCATGATATCGGCAACACCGAGAACGTCTCGAACCTCTATGCCGACCTCTTGATCGAATCCCTGGAGGGAGAAGCAGCCGGATACGTTAAGAAACTGCAGCGCAGCGTCCGCAAAAGCATCGAGATCCTGGGCACCGTCTCCACGATCCGCCGGATATATGAGGCTTCACCGGATCTCAAAGAGACCGATCTAGACGTGGCAATCCGGGGAGCGATCGAGGGGTTCCCCACCGGCGCCATCTACCATAACGGGGCCTGTCATCAGGTCCTGGCAGACGACCTGCTCCCCGAGGTCTTCAACAACCTCATCGGCAATGCCATCAAGCACGGCGGCCCTGATGTCAGGATCGCGATCCGGGTTGAAGAGTGCGACGACGAAGTCCGGATCTCGGTGGAGGATACCGGTCGGGGCGTGCCGGATGAGGACAAAAAAGCAATCTTCCACCGATACGAACAGCAAAAACGCGGGGTCGGGGAAGGGCTCGGACTCTACCTCGTGCAGATCCTGGTGGAGCGCTACGGAGGACGGGTCTGGGCCGACGACCGGGTGCCGGGCACCCCCGGGGAAGGAGCAGCGTTCCGGTTTACCCTGAAGAAGGCATGAGAGAAGCACGGAGCGGAGCGCAGCCGCCACAGCCGTGAGGCCGGCAACGGGGGGGGCGAGTCTCCTACCGGTCGTTCCGTGCAGCGATAACGGAGAACCCGGCCATCGAGTCGATCGCTATGACGCGAAGTCCGGTGTGCCTGAGAAACCCTTGAACCTCACCCGACGAATACAACCGGGCGCGGGAGAGGAACCGGTGCTTTCCCTTCTCGTGCAGGTATTTTTGTGCAACCTCCCCCTCGCGCTCGAGAAACCCGATCACGAGGGTCCCCTGCGGGACGAGGATCCGGCGGATCTCCTGGAATGCCGGAACCGGGTCGTCAAGGAAACAGATAACCGTCACCATCAAGACTGACGAGCATGACCCGCCCCGGAGCGGGATCGATTCCGCCCGCCCGCGGATGACCTCAACCCCCCGTCCCCGCGCCATCCGGCCGAGGGCTCGCGAGGGCTCAAGCCCGAGCGGGACACCGAGGGGTGCGGCAAACCGCCCGGACCCGACGCCCACCTCGAGGGCACGAGAGTCCGGGCGAGGGAAGAGGCGCCGGATCCGGGCGAGTTCCGCGCGGTACCCGGCCTGATGCTCCTCAAACCAGCGATCGTATTCTTCGGCGAATCGTTCGAATACGTCTTCGGGCATTTTTCCCCCGTTAATGTCCATACAGGTGTTCTTTCACCCGTTTCCCGACCCCCTGCTCCCTCCGCCTCAGCACCCGGAGATCCGTTCCTTCCTCGCGGTAGGAGGAGAAAAGGAGATGGAGGAAGTCCACCGTCAGGTGCATGACCTCCTTTTTGAACCTGACCTCAACGGTAGTATCCCCGGCAAGGCCCCTGATGGAGAACCAATCGGGCTTCTCGAACCTGTAGAAGCCCTCGCCGAGGTTGGGGAGCGCTTCAACCTCCCCGAAGTTCCCGAGGTAGGCAAAGAACCCCGCCGGGACCGGGTCACTGAGGAGGAACTCCTTCATGAACGAGCCGTCGGCACAGGATTTATGGCGAACCGAACGAAGAATTCGCATGTTGTGCAATCTCCTTTACTGCTCGTGCGGCAATCCGGCACTCTTCGTCCGTGGTGAACCAGGAGAGACTGAGCCGTACAGAGCCAGTCCCCCCGTCAATCGCCCGATGAACGAGGGGCGCACAGTGCAGCCCCGTGCGGGCGACGATCCCGTAGGCCCGGGCCAGGATAAATCCCACGTCGTCGTTCTCCATCCCATGGATGTTGAACGAGACGATTGGAAGGAGGGGGGACTCGTTGTAGATCGTGATGTTTGGTTCTTCCTTCAACTCCCCGACGAGAAACGCCATCTGGCGCTCTGCCTTCTCTGCGATGGCGTTCACCCCTACCGACGCGACATAGTTCACCCCGGCCGCGAGAGCCGCAAGGCCGGGGTAGTTGTGGGTCCCGGACTCGAACCGCTCCGGCATCTCGTGGGGCTGGTAGAGCAAGAAGGAGTCCGTCCCGGTCCCCCCGTAGCGGACGGGGGCGATCGAGTCCGGGTCTCGCAGGTAGAATCCGCCGGTACCGGGGATGCCGAAGAAGCCTTTATGGCCGGTGAAGACGTAGGCATCGACCGGGAGGTCCCGGAGGTTGATAGGGATGTGGCCGGCAGTCTGGGCCCCGTCGACGATGAAGAAGATGCCGTGGTCGTACAGGACTTCGCCGATGCGGGAGACGTCCTGCACCGACCCGAGCACGTTGCTCCCGTGGGCCGTGACCATGAGCCGGGTCTCGGGCGTGATGGCCGGTTCAACCGTATCGGGGCGGACGGCGCCGTCCTCGAAGGGGAGGACCGTCAGCTGGATACGGCCCTGCCGCTCGAGCTCGTGAAGCGGCCGGAGAACCGAGTTGTGGTCGAGTTCGGTCGTGATAACATGGCAGCCATCCCCATTGGCGGCAAGAAAACCCTGGATGAGGACATTTAAGGAGTCGGTCGCGTTCTGGGTGAAGATTACGTGCTCCGGCGGACCTGCGGCAAGGAGACCTGAGAGCGCCTCCCGTGCCAGTGAGATGTAGTCCTCACCCTGGCTGCCGGTGGTCCTTCCCGACCCGAAAACAGGGAGGACAAGCGATTGCCTGACGGCCTCCAGCACCTCCGGGGGCTTCGGCCAGGTTGTGGCGGCGTTGTTTAAGTAGATGATCGTCGGTCTATCTGCCATAAGACTTGTTTTTTAGTGGATCTCTGCGACCAAAAAGAGATCGCTCCGAGCACTTCGCAATACGTACCCTGCTGATGCCGTACACGCATCTTCGTCGCAATAACTGCCGGGGGGGTGAGGGAGGCGGTAGAACTTGCCCGGCATCCAGGACCAGGCCGGTCTCAACGAGGTTCGCGTCCGCTACCCGGATCAAAGGGTGGCATCCCGACGTACGACCCGAACCAGGATTGACGGTCGGGTCTCTGTCACGGGCTGCGCCGCCTCCGGATGAGATAAACCAGTATGCCTGCCAGCATGACGGCACTCCCGATGCCGACGGCTGTTGCCGGCAGCGTAAACGCAAGCACGAGACAGCCCAGAAGGCCAGGTACCGCGAGGGATCGCCCATACAACCTCTCCTGCTCAGTTAGGGTGTATGCAGAGAGGTTCGTGACCGCATAGTACAGCAGCACGGTGAAGGAACTGAACCCAACTGCCGCACGGAGATCGACGAGCATCACCACCACAACCAGGATTACGCCGACCGTCGCTTCAGAGAGGTGCGGAACCCTGTGTATCGGGTGAACCCGGGCGAGGTATGAAGGCATGTCATGGTCAGCCGCCATGGCAAAGAGCATCCGGCTGATGCCCGCCATCAGAGAGAGCAGCACCCCGAGCGTCGCAAAGGTCGAACCGATTCTGACGATCCACTGCCACTGGCCAAAACCTGCCCCGGCGAGCGCCGTCACCAGGGGTGCATCGGAGCGGGAGAGCAGATCGGGCCCGACAAGGAGCAACGCCGAGATGGCGACGGCGGCATAAACGACCAGGGTGACGCTCAGGCCCAGTATGATTGCCCATGGGATAGACGTCTTCGGGTCTTTGACTTCTTCGCCCAGGGTAGCGATTCTCGAGTATCCGGCAAACGCAAAGAACCAGATTCCGGCAGACTGTAAGATCCCATATACGCCGTTCGGGCCCAGGACCGGGCGCAGGTTGCTGAGCGCCGGCTCGCCGACAAGCAGGAGGAGAACGATCACGGCCAGGGAGAGCAGAACTACCGAGACGATGATCTTCGTGGCGCCGGCGGTCTTTTGAATCCCGAAGAAATTCAGCACCGTGAATGCGATCACCGCCCCTGCGGCAAGATACCGCGCATACTCCGGGATCAGGTAGTAGCCGAAGGTGAGCGCGACCGCAGAGCAGCTCGCGAACTTGCCGACGACGAAACCCCAGCCCGCGACCCAGGCCCAGAACTCGTTCAACCGTTCTCCGGCATACACATAGGTGCCACCCGAAGCGGGATACAGACGGGCGAGCTGTGCCGAAGAACTGGCATTGAAGTACGCCACAGTGGCCGCAATCGCGAGGCCAAGAACCAGCCCTGCCCCGGCTGCAGCCGCCGCCGGTGCAAGAGCCGTGAAGATCCCGGCCCCGATCATGGAGCCGAGTCCGATGAAGATGGCATCTCCCGTATTCAGCGTTCGCGAGAGCCTGCTCGCCTGAATTCCGCCGTGCGGCACCATTTCTGCCATATTATTCTCCACACTCGCGACAGAGACGGGGATCGGCGACTGCTTGATACCCGCGAGACATCCATGGGTCCCACTGTCACCAGGGCGCAATGTAGGGAGGTACGATACGTTAACCGTTCTGTCGCGCAAGAGAGGTCTCCTCCAGGAGCACCGATACCGTGAGCGAGCGGGGGAGAGCGCCCGGCTGGACGTGCAGACACCTCTCTCCCGCTGCCCACCACGGCCGTGCCGGGAGGAGGGTCCGGGCCGGCCGTGGTCGGGAATACCCGGGGAAGACGGCAGTCTTACCGGAGAAACCGGTTTTTCAGGGAAATTCGGGTAAAGCAACCGCTCTGCACGCCTGCCTCCGGCGTGCAGTTACTTTTATGATGACCCACCGGGATGTGGGGGCACGCCGGGGGATCAGCGGTACGATCGGCCGGGGCACGAGGGTTGCAGGTGAGAGAGTATGGATGAGAAAAGGACGGTGGATGAAAAGAGCAAACAGGAGCAGCTCGATAAGGTCCGCGAGGACCCGGAGCGCGAGTACCTGACGACGAACCAGGGGGTGCGGGTGAGCCATACCGACGACTCGCTCAAGGCGGGGGAGCGGGGGCCGACGCTTCTGGAGGACTTTCACTTCCGCGAGAAGCTGACGCACTTCGACCACGAGCGGATCCCCGAGCGGGTCGTCCACGCCCGGGGATCGGGCGCTCACGGGTATTTCCAGGTCTACGAACCGATGACCGAGTATACGCGAGCGGCGTTCCTGCAGGACCCGGAGAAGAAGACGCCGGTCTTCGTCCGGTTCTCGACCGTCGTCGGCTTTCGGGGCTCTGCCGATACGGTCAGGGATGTCAGGGGGTTCGCGACGAAGTTCTACACGGAAGAAGGGAACTACGACATCGTCGGCAACAACATGCCGGTCTTCTTCATCGTGGACGCGATCAAGTTCCCCGACCTCGTCCACTCCATCAAGCCGGAGCAGCACCACCAGATGCCGCAGGCCTCCGCCGCACACGACACCTTCTGGGACTTTGTCGGGAACCTCCCTGAGATCACGCATATGATCATGTGGGTCCTCTCGGACCGTGCGCTCCCGCGGAGTTACCGGATGATGGAGGGCTTCGGAGTCAACACCTTCCGGTTCGTCAACGCCGGGGGGAAGGCACGGTTCGTCAAGTTCCACTGGCGGCCGCTGCTCGGCGTCCACTCGCTCGTCTGGGACGAGACGCAGAAGATCGCCGGCAAAGACCCGGACTTCAACCGCCGCGACCTCTGGGAGGCGATCGAGATGGGCGACTACCCGGAGTTCGAGTTCGGGGTGCAGATGATCGAGGAGGCGGACGAGCAGAACTTCGACTTCGACATCCTGGACGCGACGAAACTCTGGCCCGAGGAGGAGGTGCCGATCCGGTGGATCGGGAAGATGACCCTGAACAAAAACCCGGACAACTTCTTCGCGGAGACCGAGCAGGTCGCCTTCTGCCCGGCGAACATCGTGCCGGGCATTGACTTCTCCAACGACCCGCTCCTCCAGGGCCGGCTCTTCTCCTATCTCGACACCCAGTTGATACGCCTGGGGGGCCCGAACTTCCAGGAGATCCCGATCAACCGGCCGCTCGCGCCCGTCGCGAACAACCAGCGCGAGGGCTACCACCGGATGACGATCAACAGGGGCGAGGCGAGTTACTTCCCGAACGCGCTCGGCGAGAACAAGCCCCGCCCGGCATCGGTGAAGGAGGGGGGCTTTGCCCACTACCAGGAGAAGATCGAGGGAAAGAAGATCCGGGCCCGGAGCGAGAAGTTCAACGACTTCTTCAGCCAGGCGAAACTCTTCTGGAACAGCATGTCGGATCCGGAGAAGGAGCATATCGTCAAGGCCTTCCACTTCGAGCTCGGGAAGGTCTCGGACTTCGGGGTCCGCAAAAGGGTGGTGGACCTCATCAACAACGTCGACGGCGACCTTGCGATACGGATCGCCGAAGGGATCGGGGTGCCGCCCCCCGCGGAGAAGGGCGCGTCCTCCGGGACGAAGAAATCCCCGAACCTCAGCCAGGAGAGGACCGTCAAGGACACCGTCAAGAGCAGGAAGGTTGCGATCCTCGCCATGGAGGGGTATAACCACGACGAGGTGATGCAGGTCAAGCAGGCACTGAAAGAAGGTGGGGCTCACCCGCAGATCATCTCGCAGTTCCTCGGCACGGTCAAATCCGCCGACGGCAGGGAGATGGAGGTCGACAAGAGTTACGTCACCACCACCTCCGTCGTCTACGACGCCGTCTACATCCCGGGCGGGAAGCACGTGGAGACCCTGAAGAACCAGGGTTATGCTATCCACTTCGTCAACGAGGCCTTCAAACACTGCAAGCCGATCGGTGCGATAGGAGAAGGCATCGACCTTCTGAAGGCGTCGGGGATCAAGGGGGTCGCCTTTGTCGATGCCGGCTCCGGGGGAGAGGCCGTCGCCGAGATGGGGGTCGTGACCTGCGGGAGCCGGGGGAACGTGACCTCGTTTGCCGACCAGTTCAAGACGGCCATTGCGCAGCACCGCCACTGGGACCGGGAGAAGAAGGAGCAGGTGCCGGCCTGATACGGGCCGTTGCAAGAAGAGCCCAGGACCTCCCCGGAGGTTCATTTTTCTGATGGAACGCTTTAACTGCGCAGCATCGGCGAGTTGAACCAGAGGCCGTAGAGCTGGTGCGACTCATCGCCCTGCTTGAAGACGAACCGGAGAGCCACCCCGTCCTCCCGCTCGAATGCCGCCTTGTAGGTCACGGCGATGAACTCACCGGTCTCCGTGACGGCGGGCTCCCTTCGGGATTCATAGAGCCCGATCCGGGACGTGACCGACTCACGGTTCCGCTCAAACGCGGCCTCGTCCAGGGCCTGCTTCATCTCCGGGCCGAAGTCGCGGGAATACATCGTGTAGTTGCCCTCGTTGAAGCCCTGCATGACGTTATCGGCGACCGGGTCGGCGTAGGCAAGCACCTCTGCCGCCTCCTCGCCGGAGAGCACGGTCTCCTGGCTCGTGCAGCCGCAGGCGAAGACCGCGGCGAGGACCACGAGGACGGCGGGGAGTGGAATGTGAGAACGACTCATGATAGAGTCTCGAACCGGCAGGTAATGAATGTAGGGATCGGATTGCCGGGAGGGAGAACCGCAACGGCAATCGGAGCGGTGCAGAGGCCGTCGACAGGGGAGCTATGTTCCGGATCTTCCACCGGTTCGAGCGGTGCAGGGCGAAAGTCTCGGCCGCTTCACCGTCCGGACTGGTGGAGAGATACGGCGGTGTTCCGGTTTACGCTGAGGAAAGCAACATAACCCTTCACCGATCCCGCCGCCGTCGGGACCCGATGGTCGAGCAGGGAGAGGACGAGACATCCTGCCACGGGGGATGCCGTTGCGCGAAGGAGTTACTTTTATAGTAATAGGAATATCCTTCCGAGCAGATAGAAATCGGCGGTCCGCAATGGCACAACCTGCACCGCTCCTCGACGGGTCACTCTTCATCGCGTTCTTCACAGCAGTCACCATCACGGGAGTGCTCTTTGGCCGGTATATGGCGCACGTGTTCTCCGGGGACTACTCCCGCGGCATCCCCGGAGCGCTGGAGGCCCGGCTCTTTCGCTTCATCGGCACGTCCGCCGGCGAGGAGGATGACTGGAAGGGATACGCACGGGAGATGCTCATCTTCAACGGCATCGGGTTTATCGCTCTCCTCGCGCTTCTCCTGCTGCAGGGTTACCTGCCGCTGAACCCGGAAGGCTGCGGTGCATTCGACCCCGGCACGGCAGTCCATACGGCGGCAAGCTTCGTCACCAACACCAACTACCAGATCTACGCAGGGGAGGTCTCCGCGAGTTACCTGACCCAGATGGCCGGCTTCACGGTCCAGAACTTCCTCTCGGCCGCCACCGGGATCTGCATCGCCGTCGCGGTGATGCGGGGAGTCACCCGCCGGTCGACCGACCGGATCGGCAACTTCCGGGTGGACGTGACCCGGTGCGTCCTCTACATCCTCCTCCCGGTTGCATTCGCCGCCGCCCTCCTGCTCGTCTCGCAGGGGGTCATCCAGAACGTCGACCCCTACGTGCATGCCGCGGGGTACGGCCCGGCCGGACCGCAGACGATCGCCATGGGGCCTGTCGCCTCCCAGGAGGCCGTCAAGGAGTTCGGCACGAACGGGGGCGGGTTCTTCAATGCCAACTCCGCCCACCCCTACGAGAACCCGACACCGTTCGCCAACCTCGTAGAGATCTTCCTGATCCTCCTGATCCCGGTCTCGCTGCCCTTTGCCTTCGGGCGGATGGCGGGGTCGATGCGGCAGGGATGGGCCATCTACATCGTCATGCTCGCGATCTACCTCCCCGCCCTCGGCACGCTCTATGTTGCGGAACTGGGCGGCAACCCGCTCATGGAGCAGTTCGACGTGACCGGGGTCTCGATGGAGGGAAAAGAGGCCCGTTTCGGGCTCGGCGGCACCGCCCTCTTTGCCGCCTCCACCACCGCGACGTCCTGCGGGGCGGTCAACGCCATGTTCGACTCCTTCATGCCGATTGCAGGCATGGTACCGATGCTCCTGATCCTGCTCGGCGAAGTCGTCTTCGGCGGAGTGGGATCGGGGTTCTATACCTTTATCGGTTTTATCGTGCTCGCCGTCTTCATCGCCGGGCTGATGATCGGGAGATCCCCCGAGTATCTCGGAAAGAAGATCGAGGTCCGGGAGATGCGCATGGCCGTTCTCACGGTCCTGGTGCCGGGCGTCCTCGTCCTCATCCTCACGGGGATCGCGCTGCTCCTCCCCGGCACGGCCGAAGCGATGCACAACCCGGGTCCGCACGGCCTCTCCGAACTCGTCTACACGTTTGCCTCCATGTCCAACAACAACGGGAGCGCGTTTGCCGGGTTCGACGCTTCAGGGATTTTTTATGCGCTCACCGGCGCCGCGGCGATGGCCATCGGGCGGTTTGTCCCGGCGGTCGCGATGCTCGCCCTCGCCGGGTCGATAGCGCAGAAGAAGACCGTCCCACCGGGACCCGGGACCCTGGCAACCGCGTCGGCAACGTTCACCGTCTGGACGATCCTGGTGATCCTGATCGTCGGGGCGCTCACGTTCTTCCCTCTCTTCGCCATGGGGCCGATCGCCGACCACCTGCTGCTCTTCGGAGGCGGGTAGCCCGATGGCCAGGAAGCGGTACCCCCGGTTCGGGGCCTTCGAACCGGGTCTCATCCGCAAAGCACTAGTCGGGAGCGTGCTCAAGCTGGACCCGCGCAGGCAGATCGAGAACCCCGTGATGCTGGCGGTGGAGGTAGGGGGGATCGTCACGACGGCAGGGTTCTTCGTCGGCCTCTCGGCCGCCACCGGAGAACAGTCGTTATTCACCGGCCTCGTCTCCCTCTGGCTCTGGCTGACGGTGCTCTTCTCTAACTTCGCTGAATCCCTCTCCGAGGGGAGGGGAAAGGCGCGGGCGGCGTCGCTCCGGCAGTCCCGCACCAGCGTGCCCGCACGCCGCCTCGAGAGAGAGACGTTCGATGCCCCGGCAAACGAGGTCGCCTCCTCCGACCTCCGGCCGGGCGACCTCGTCCTGGTGAGGGAAAGCGAGATTATCCCCGGCGACGGGGAGGTGGTCAGGGGAGCCGCCCTCGTCAACGAAGCGGCCATCACCGGAGAGTCCGCGCCGGTGGTGCGCGAGGCGGGAGGGGACCGCAGCGCGGTGACGGGGGGGACAACGGTGCTTGCAAACGAGATCATCGTCCGGGTAACCACGGAGCCCGGCCGGACCTTCCTCGACCGCATGATCGCCATGGTCGAGGGGGCCGAACGGCGCAAGACGCCCAACGAGGTCGCGCTCGAGATCCTGCTCCTGGCGCTGACCGCCGTCTTCCTGGCAGTCGTCGGCAACATTCACCCGGTATCCGCCTACAGCGCCTCGTTCACCGGTTCAGGCGCTCCTGCGAGCCTCACGGTGCTGGTCGCACTCTTCGTCTGCCTGGCCCCGACGACCATCGCGGCACTCCTCCCGGCGATCGGGATCGCCGGCATGGACCGGCTCTTCCAGCGCAACATCGTCGCACTCTCCGGCCGGGCGATCGAGGCGGCAGGCGACGTCAACGTCCTGCTCCTCGACAAGACCGGGACGATCACCCTTGGAAACCGCCAGGCGACGGAGTTCGTCCCGGTGGAAGGGCAGTCCCGGGACGAACTGATGCAGGCCTCCCTTCTCTCCTCGTACGCCGATGAGACGCCGGAAGGGAGGAGCATCCTTGCCCTTGTCCGGGAGAAGACCGGCACCGCACCGGCCTGCCCCCCGGGTGCACGGTTCATCCCGTTCTCGGCCGCCACCCGGGTGAGCGGCGCCGAGTGCGGCGAGACGTTGTACCTGAAGGGAGCCGCCGACGCGATCACGAGGCTCGTCCCCGAACGCGGAGGAACGGTGCCCCCGGACCTGGCGACGAAAGTGAACGGGATTGCATCGGCAGGAGGCACGCCGCTCGTGGTGGCCGAGAACGAGACGGTCCTCGGCGTGATCTTCCTCAAGGATATCTTAAAGACCGGCATCCGGGAACGGTTTGCCGACCTTCGCCGGATCGGGATACGGACGGTCATGATCACGGGCGACAACCCGCTCACCGCGGCTGCAATCGCAGCGGAAGCGGGTGTGGACGACTACCTTGCCGAGGCGAAGCCGGACGACAAGTTGAGGCTGATCCGCGAGACGCAGGACGAGGGCTACATGGTCGCCATGACCGGCGACGGGACCAACGATGCGCCCGCCCTCGCCCAGGCCGATGTGGCGGTGGCCATGAACAACGGGACCCAGCCGGCGCGGGAAGCGGCCAATATCATCGATCTGGACAGCGATCCCACCAAACTGCTGGATATCGTCGAGATTGGCAAAGAGATCCTGATGACCCGCGGAGCCCTCACCACGTTCTCCATAGCAAACGACATCGCCAAGTACTTCGCCATCATCCCGGCTGCACTGGTCGGGATCTACCCGCAGCTCGCCGTCCTGAACATCATGGACCTCGCCACCCCGCAGTCGGCCATCCTCTCCGCGGTCATCTTCAACGCCCTGGTCATCCCGCTCCTGATACCGGTCGCGCTTGCCGGAGTGCGGTTCAAACCGATGCCGGCATCGAGGCTCTTTGCCTACAACCTGATCATCTTCGGGATCGGGGGCCTCGCCGCCCCGTTCATCGGCATCAAAGCGCTCGACCTCCTGATCGCCGGAGTTCTGTAGAGAGTATACCCATGACGGCGATACGACAGGCAGTAACAAGCGGTCTGCTCCTCTTCCTCGTCCTCTTCGCCATCACGGGATTCGCCTACCCCCTGGCAGTGACGCTCATCGCCGGTGCGGCATTTCCGTACCAGGCCCACGGGAGCCTGGTCGTCGACGGCCAGGGCCGGGTGATCGGCTCGGACCTGATCGGCCAGAACTTCAGCGCACCGTTCTACTTCCAGGGCCGCCCCTCGGAGACACCGATCACCGCTTACAACGCCTCCGCCTCCGGAGGGTCGAACCTTGCGCCCGGAAATCCCCTGCTCCTCGAACATATCGCGGACCGGGTGAGGGCTCTCCGGAACGCCGGCGTGCAGGGCCCGATCCCGTCCGATCTCGTCATGGCTTCGGGGAGCGGTCTTGACCCCGCGATCAGTCTGGATGCCGCGCTGGTGCAGGTCCCCGCCGTCGCAGAGGCGCGCGGTCTCCCGGAGAACGAAGTCCACGCGCTCGTTCTCGCCTGGGCAGAGAGCCTGCCGGCCCCGTTCGTAGAACCCTGCATCAATGTCCTCTCGCTCAACCGTGAGCTGGACCGCCTGGACGGGAGGGACTGAACACGGCAGAAAGGATCGCTGAGGAAGGCCGCCCTCTGCCGGAGGACCTGCTCGCCGTTGCAGAGCGGGCGGAGCAGAGAGCCGGGAAGGGGCAGCTGACGATCTACCTGGGTTACGCCGCCGGTGTCGGGAAGACCTACGCGATGCTGGAGGACGCACTCAGCCACCGGGGCGACGGGCTCGACGTCGTGATCGGGTATGTGGAGACGCACGGCAGGGCAGAGACGAACGCGCTCGCCGCAAGGCTCGAAGCAATCCCCCCGGTTCGCAGCGATTACCGGGGACTCACGCTGCGGGAGCCGGATATCGACGCGATTCTCAGGCGGCGCCCGCAGATCGTCCTCATCGACGAGCTTGCGCACACCGATGCTCCGGGGAGCCGCCACATAAAACGTTACCAGGACATCGAGGAGATCCTTCACGCGGGGATATCGGTCTATACCACCGTCAACATCCAGCACATCGAGAGCCAGAACGACATCGTCGCCCAGATCACGGGCATCCGTGTCGCGGAGACGGTCCCGGACACGTTCTTCTACGATGCCGACGAGATTCGCCTGATAGATATCCCGCCGGAGGAACTCCGGATCCGCCTCCGCGCCGGGAAGGTCTATGTCCGGGATATGGCCGAACAGGCCGTCCGGCGATTCTTCAGCGTCGAGAATCTCCTGGCGCTCCGGCAGATCGCTCTCCGGTTTATGGCGCAGGTCACCGACCGCCAGATGCTCACCTGCATGCGGGCAAGGGCCATCCCGGGCCCGTGGCCTGCCGGGGAACGGCTTCTCGTGGGGATACGCCCCGGCCCGACGGCGGACCAGATGGTTCGTGCGGCATACCGCCTTGCGGACAGGTTCCGTGCGGACTGGATCGTGATCTCCATCGGGACCGAGAGCGAGCAGAACCTCACGGACCGGGAACGGCGGTGGCTCAACGACGCGATGGAGACGGCAAGGAACCTCGGGGGGCGGATCGTCCGTTACCGCGGAGGGGACGTTCCGGGGGAGCTGATCCGGTATGCCCGGCAGCACAACGTCACCATGATCATGCTCGGTAAACCCCGCGGACTGGACATCTTCTACTCTCCCGTATACCGCATCATGGTCCGGTCAAAGGGGATCGATATCTTCCTCTACGAACCGAAAGCGGCGGTAAGCATCCCAATCCACAGGCAACTGCCGCAATTTGTGAACTCAGATCTCGTCGTCAGCGCAATACTCATCGCGCTTGTGACGATTATGAATTACTTCCTGCGAAATGTCATCAGTTCGTCAAACATGCTCATCATCCAGTTGATTCCGGTGGTGGCGGCAGCGCTCTTGTTCCGCCGGGGCACAGCGATCATCACCGCTATCGTAAGCATCCTGATCTTCGACTTCGTTTTTGTGGTTCCCTACTACACGCTTACAATCACCGACTGGGAGTATTTCATCTCATTTGTGGGATACGTGGTCATTGCGTTCATCATCAGCGGTCTCGCAACAAGGCTCCGCTACCTGCTCCCGCAGATACGGAGGAGCGAGGCAACGGTTGAGGCCGTCACCGTCCTCTCCCGCGATCTGGTGAACGTCGCACACCGCCAGGAGATCTTCGATACGCTCTATCGACACATGAAGCAGTTCGGCGAGGGAGCATTTGCCGTTCTCACGCCGGATACGGGGGGGCTCTTCGTGAACGTCGGGGACCCCGGTTATCCGCTCACCCCAAAAGAGCGGACGATTGCCCGGTGGGCCTTCGAGAACGGCCGGACAGCGGGGAGAGGCACCGATACCCTCCCGATGGGCATAGGACACTACGTTCCGATGAAGGCATCCGGGGTTACGTTCGGCGTCCTGGCGTTCGCGTTCAGGGACCCGGAGGAGGTGCTTACGCCGGAGAATAAGGACATCCTCCAGACCATGGCATACCTGGGGGCTCTGGCCCTGGAACGGGTAGAGTGAGCGAACCGTCCCTGCCGCCGACGCCGGCAAGCGAGGGGCGCTCCAGGCTAAATCCCGGTACGGCAGGCGATACCCGGGAAGAAGGCCCGGCTCCGGGGAGGTGCGGACGATCTGAGACGCAACCTCTTTACTCCAGGATTCTGTATCCCCCGCGGGGCACGCGCATCTCAAACCGCGCTCCCTTCCCGGACTCTCCGGTCTCGGTGATGCCGATCCCGGTGATCTCGAGGATCTCCCGGATCAAAAAGAGTCCAAGCCCCGTGTTCTTCCCGAACCCACGGTAAAAGATCCGCTCCTTCTCCTCAGCAGGAATCCCGGTGCCGTCATCCTCCCAGACAAGGGTGAGGTCCCCGTTCTCCTCCGGCCGATACCGGACGCGGACCCGGGTCGCCGACTCCCCGTGCCGGATCGTGTTGTCCATCAGGTTGGCAAAGACCGTAGAGAGCATTGGATCCGTGTAGACCACGAGATCCCCGGCTTCGTCGTCGATGGGTAACCCATGAAGTGCCGCCGTCTGGATTGCATCGGATATTCGCTGCCACTCCGGCGATCTGACGCCGAGATCCGTGTAGTCCCGGGTGAACTCGATCTGGCGGTGTATCCGGTCGGCGGCACTCTGCACCCGGGCAAGGTACTCCGAGACCTCGGGCTCCTGGACGGCCTCCTCTGCAAACGAGAGATTCCCGAGGAGGATCGTCAGCTGGTTCAGGATATCATGCCGGGTGATGCTGCTCATCAGGTTGAGCTTTTTGTTCGCGACCGCGAGGCTGTTCGTCTGCCGGGCAAGTTCCCCGGCATGATACTCGATCTCCCGCTCCATTGCTCTACGCACGGTGATATCCTGGGCGGTGAACGTCACGCCCCGGGAGAAGTCCGCCGGATCGAGTGGTGTTATGGAGAGCAGAACATAGATGATCCCGCCGTCCTTGCGGAGGGACCGGGTCTCAAGGGTGCACGTCCCGGCCTTCGTGATCTCTGCATACACCACCTGCATGGCAGACTCGTACTCCCCTTCATCCGGGTAGAGCAATTCTACGGGCTGGCCGATGAGTTCGCCGCGGGTGTAGCCGACGATCTCGCAGAGCCGTCCGTTGACTTCCGTAATGAGCCCGTCAACCACCATCCCGATGCCGGTGGGGGCGGCGCGGAAGATGCTCTCCATCTTCTCCGCAGTCTCCCGCAGCGCCTCCTCCACCCGTCTCTGCTCGGTAACGTCCAGGCAGTGCCCGATATAGCCGAGGAAGTTGCCGTGGGTGTCATACCGGGGGGAGCCGTCGTCCTGGATCCAGCGGTACTCACCGTCGTGTCGCCGCAGGCGGTAGGTCATGCTGAACCGCTCGCGGCGGGCAAAGGCACCCATGTAGGTCTCGACGCATCGCGTGAGATCGTCCGGGTGCACCCCCTCGACCCAGCCGTCGCCGGTCTCCTGCTCGAGCGTCCGGCCGGTGAAGGCAAGCCACGGCTCGTTGAAGTAGTCGCATTTTGCGTCCAGCCCGGACGTCCAGATCAGGGCCTGGCCGCTGTCTGCAAGGGTGCGGAAATGCAGCTCGCTCTCCCGCAACGCCTCTTCGGCCTCCTTCTGGTCCGTGATGTCCTGCCACCCGCCATACAACCTTATCTCGCCGTTCGTGGTGTCGGTACAGTTGGCCGAGACACGGAGCCACCGGACCGGACCATCCCGGCGGACGATCCGGATCTCAAAGAACGACGATGTCCCCGGGGAGAGCCAGAAGATCTCGCGCTCAAAGACGGGCATGTCGTCCGGGAGGATGATAGCCTTCCAGCACCGCATCGCGAGGATCTCGCCGTTTGTATACCCGGTGATCTCATGCACTGCTCCGGCAATCCAGTCGATGGTGTACTCGCCCGAATGCTCGAGGGCACACGAGTAGACGACGTCGGAGATGCTCTCGGAGATCTGGCGGTAGTGTTCCTTGCTCTCCAGAAGCCGGTGCTGGCTCCCGGCAAGGTCGTCAAAACTCGACCGGAGCTCCTCCTCGACGGCGGCCAGCTGCTCGTAGGCCGCCTGCAGTTCCTCGTGCTGCGAGAGCAGTTCGAGTTCGGTGAGTTTGCGGTCCGTGATGTCATGCACCATCCCGATGGAGCGGAAGACCCTGCCGGATTCGTCCCGCTGGTGCTCGCACCGCTCGACGACGTACCGGACCTCTCCGGTATCGCCGCGAAGGAGACGGTGCTCGACCTCGAATGCGTCCCTCCCGTCCGCGATCGAGGCGGAGTACGCGGTATTGACCCGGGTTCGATCATCCGGGTGGACCATCGAGAGGAACGCCTCATAGGTCGGCGCAGGTTCTGCGGGGTCAAGGCCGGAGATGCGGTAGGTCTCGTCCGACCAGGTCAGCCGCCCGGTCCTGTGGTCGAACTCCCAGCTGCCGAGGTGAGCAATGCTTTCGGCATTATGCAACAGCTCTTTACCCCTGCGGACCGCCACCTCTGCTCTTCGCCTCCCGGCAACCTGTCGCACCGCGTTTGCAAGCTCGGCAAACTGTGTCTTCGGGTTCCCGCCCTTCTGGAGGTAGAAGTCGGCACCGTTGTTCAGCGCCTCGATTGCGACCTCCTCACGTCCCCGGCCGGTGAAGATGATGAAAGG